>JBJXGG010000161.1:0-3060 GCA_046153495.1 Chlamydiales bacterium | reverse complement strand
CCAATGATTTCGAAATCTTGAGGCAAATAGATCGAGCTCTCGAAAAGATTAATGAGGAGACGTATGGCATCTGCGATATCACAGGGGACGACATCCCTCTTCCTCGTTTAGAGGCCGTTCCTTATGCTACCATGACGGTAAAGGCACAGGAGAATTTCGAGAAAGGTCTCTATTAATTAAGTGAGTATCTTCGTATAATGCTTCCTTATGCAAGAGTTTATTAAAAGTTATGGACGAACCGCCAGCCTTTTGCTGCTGGGACTCGCTCTTCTCTTTATAGATTTTTTTACTAAAGCCTATATCTATAACCTGGTTCCCTTAAGCAGACCCGTTTTTCAGAATTTTTTAGGTGGTATCGATTTTTACTTCTCACTTACTTTCAATAAGGGAGCAGCTTGGGGTCTTTTTTCAAATTTTCGTTATCTACTTGTAGCTGTCCGTATCGCTGTGATTGTGGGTCTTTTTGTGTATCTCTTTTTCCGTTGCGATAATCGCAAAATGGATGCCCCTCTTGTTCTGGTACTGGCAGGAGCTATCGGTAACATCGTTGATTTTTTCCTGTACGGATATGTGGTAGACTTTCTCCATTTCCGTTTTTTTGGTCACAGCTTTGCGGTTTTTAATATTGCCGATGCGCTCATTTCGATAGGGGTCGCGTGGCTTTTTCTGCTATTCTTATTCACGAAAAAAAAGAAGCCTGATGTTAGTCTCTAAGTTTATCAAGATATCTGCTCTTCTTGATTGTGAGGAAATGCAATCGTTGTTTGCTCACCTCGGCTCTTTTTCTATTATTCCTGTCGGTCGTTTGTCTTCTGTGCAAGAGGTGACGCAGGAGCAGTTTTTAGAAAAATATGCTTTCTATGTCGCCGCTTTAAAAAGAGGGGAGCGGGCCACTTTTTCTGACTCTTTTGTTTTCACAACAACTTTCGAAGCGATTCAGGTCATTGAGGCTAAGGGACAATATATCATGAAACCCAAACTCCCGATTATCCAATTACAAGAGAGTAGAGTACGCTATTCACACGGGGAGTTCCATACGCAAGTTTTTGGCCCAGACAGTATTGCTTGGGGTATCCGTTTTTCTTATCCTCAACTTTTCCAAGATGAAACAACAGGGGCCATCTCTAAGGTAGATCAGATTTTTCCTAACACAGAGCTTTTTCGTCGCCTCCAGAAGTGGGTGCGTGCCTACACGCAAGCGACTCCCTTTTCGATAGAAGGAGAGAAGATCAATGTACCGGTGCGCCTGGGCAAAGCGAGTTTCTCTTGGATAGCGGTCCATCCCGATTTACAAGAGGAGGTGGGGATTGTCTGTTGAACAAAGCATGGCCACCACAGGAATTGCAGGGCCTGCGGGAGGAACAAGAGAGAAGCCTGTGGGAATGGTCTGTTTCGCGTCTCTATTAACATGAGTTGTGGGTTGTTTTCCCTCATCCTCAGGGAGTTTTCTGGCTGCTCTGGCAATTTTTTGCTCGATAATAGCGCCTTCGGCTATGATCTTCACAAAACATTGCCAGATCATCTTAGAAAACTCCTCTGATTACGAGGAAGAATAACCCAAAACTCAGGTTATTACTGAAAATGTTGCGTCGCACTGTACTTTAGAGGCACGCGCAAAGAGATTATGGCTGCTGCCATGAGAGAAATTTTGGAGAAGCTCTATGTACGCCTTACTCGATAGTGGAGATGGAAAAAAGTTGGAACAGTTTGGGACGGTTATTCTTTCTCGTCCCGCAGCGCAAGCTCTCTGGCATCCACAACATCCTGAGCTTTGGAAACCGACAGCGACCTTTTCACGTGACAACAACATGGAGTGGCAAGTGTGGGGGAAGCTCCCTGACAGTTGGAACATTGAAGTGAATGGCATCAAGTTCAAGCTCAAGTGCACAGACTTCGGTCATTTAGGCATTTTTCCCGAGCAAGCACCTCAGTGGGAATGGATGCAAAAGCGGGCCAAAGGAGCGCGCATTCTCAACCTTTTTGCCTATTCGGGGGGGAGCTCTCTTGCGTGCGCAGCCGGAGAGGTGACACATGTTGATGCGGCTAAAGGGATGATCCATTGGGCGGCAGAAAATGCGAAGCTAAATGGGGTCAATCACATCCGTTGGATTATAGAAGATGCGCGCAAATTCCTCAAACGGGAGTTACGACGGAATGCACAGTATGACGCGATCATTTTAGACCCCCCCTCATTTGGGAGAGGGAAATCCAAAGAGGTCTTCAAGATCGAAGAGGATCTTCCCTCTCTATTGGATGATTGTGTCACCCTGCTTTCTCATAACGCTCGCTTTATTTTGCTCACCTCTCATACGCCAGGTTATACACCCATCGTATTAAGACAGTTGCTTCAAGAGCGGCTTAAAGGAGGGGTTGAGGCGGGGGAGATGGTGTTACCAGGCCCTTTTGATTTACCAAGTGGAGCGTTTGCCCGATGGACCCCATAAAAAGTGTACAAAACCCTAAGATTAAAGAAGCTCGAAAACTGTGGAAAAGGAGAGAGAGAGATGAAACGAACCTCTTTTTGGTAGAGGGATATCGAGAGCTTTCCCGTTGTCATCTTCCTCTCCAACATCTGTTTATTTGCCCCTCTCTTTTTTTGGGAACCAATGAAAGGGCGCTCATTAGTCGCCTCAATTGTCCCACGTACGAGGTAGATGAGAAGGTGTTTTTTACGCTCTCCTATCGCGATCGCCCCGATGGATTGCTTGCTGTAGCAAAGCAAAAACATCAGACTCTAAAAGATTTGAGTCCGCTATCGAGAGCCTGTTATGTTGTTGCAGAAGCGATCGAAAAGCCTGGGAATTTGGGTACGATCTTACGTTCTAGCGATGGGTGTGGGGCAGATGGCGTTATCGTTTGTGATCGTTGCACCGACATCTATAATCCCAATGTAGTGCGCGCTAGCGTCGGTACACTCTTTACGCAGCCAGTTATCGAAGCGAGTAGTGAGGAGACATTAGCATGGCTCCAAAAAAACGGCATTCCTATTATAGCAGCAACTCCTGCTGCAGAGAGGCTCTATACGGATGTTGATCTGACTGGTCCTGTGGCGATTGCAGT
>JBJXGG010000143.1:0-9156 GCA_046153495.1 Chlamydiales bacterium | reverse complement strand
TTTCTCTCCTCTGTTGGTGTCCTATTTATCTATGATAATACTGATCACCCTAGACGTCCAACGGATGGGCTGCGTTCTCGTTTCCTATATGAGCTCTATGGACTTGGCGGAAATTTTCAGATGATGAAGTTCTCTTACCTCAATTCATTTTATTATCCTGTAGTGAAGAATCTAGTCTTTAAAGCGCGGCTCGATTTTAATTTCATTCATAAGTATGGCACGACAACCACATTCGATGTCCCATTTAGTGAGAGATTCTTCCTCGGTGGCGAGACGACTGTTCGTGGTTATCGCCCATATGTAATCGGTCCGAAGTTTGATGCCATGCAGCCCTATGGAGGTCTCTCTTCCACCCTCTTCTCAGAAGAGCTACAATATACTCTATGGAAATGTCCTTTCATTGACCTCTTTTGCTTCGTAGATGGCGGTACGGTAAACTTAGAAGAATTTACTATTCAAAATCTTAATACAGCCGTCGGTTTCGGGACGCGTATTGAAGTTATGAAAAATACCCCTATGATGTTCGGTCTAGGTTGGCCCATACACCCGACTGAAATTGTAAATGGACAGAAAGTCAATAATGCACAACGATTCTTCTTTTCCATGGGAGGAACCTTCTAACAATATTTTTCCGGAGGAAAAACTATGAAAAAAATAGCACTTATAATATTAGCAGCGGTTTGCTTTACCAAACTGAGTGCTCAAGAGTTAAAGCTTGGTTTTGTGAATTTCAAGGTATGTCTTGAAGAATCCAAGCAGGGCGTCAAAGAGAAAGAGGCCTTTGAATCTATGAAGAATCAAATGCAGGCGAGTCTGGAAGCGACGGACAAAGAGATTGAAGAACTTGCTAAAAAGCTTGAAGACCATGACTATATGGACGGGCTCTCTCCTACAGCAGAAGAGGAGCTAAAAACCCGCTTCCAAGGTTTGAGCCAAGAGTTTGCACGCTACCAAAACCAGTACTATCAGCTACTCAACCAAGCGAACTACAAGATGTTTCAAAACTTGCATGCTCAAGTTGGTGTAGCAGCGGAGAAAGTACGTCAGAAAGAAGATCTTGCTATGATCCTCAATGAAGATTCTACTTTTGCTTTTGCCTCTTCTTTAGATGTAACTCAGGCTGTTGTTGTTGAAATGAATCGCCGTTTTGATCTAGAGAATGGAGATAGCAATGAGTGATTCGTATACTCTGAACGAACTTGCGAAAATCACGGAATCAGAATTGAAAGGAGATCCTGACTTCAGGATCTCCTTTATTGAGAGCCTTGAGCTAGCTGGACCTAGTGATGCCGCTTTTGTCGATAACCAACGTTATGTACGTAAAATCCTCTCATCAAAAGCCGGCGTGATCCTCATCCATCCTGATCTCTACACAGGTGACGATTCGCGTTCTTATCTCTTAAATGAGATGCCCTCTTTTGCTTTCCAAAAAATTATCGAACTCTTCCTCAAACCAATCTGCACTGGCTTTAATTCTATACATCCGAATAGTACTATCCATGAAACAGCAGAGTTAGGTGAGAACATCCAGGTCGGTCCCCACGCCTCTATCGACCGCGACGCGAAAATTGGAGCCAATACGATCATCGGACCTTGCTGCTCTATAGGAGCGGAAGTAAGCATAGGGGCTAACTGTATTCTTTTTGCAAATAGCGTTGTCCGAGAAGGCTGTATCCTAAAAGAGGGCGTCATCCTACAGCCAGGAGCGGTCATCGGTTCTTGCGGCTTTGGTTATATCACAGACAAAAAGGGCAAGCACCACAAGCTACCCCATCTGGGCAACGTCATTCTCGAAGAGGATGTGGAAGTCGGGGCGAATACCACCATTGACCGAGCTCGCTTCAAGACAACGATCGTACGACGCGGGGTAAAAATAGATAATCTCGTCCAAATTGCTCACCAAGTCGATATTGGAGAGGGAAGTATTATTGTCTCCCAAGTCGGTATAGCAGGCTCTACAAAAATAGGAAAATTGGTCGTGATGGGCGGACAAAGCGGTGTTGCTGGCCATATTGAAATCACAGACCAGGTCGTTCTAGCCGCACGCACAGCTGTAAGCAAATCTCTGAAAGAAAAGGGCGTTTACTACGGAGCTCCTGCAATGATCGATAAAGAATTTAAAGAGTACTTCATGGCGTTGCGAGGAGTCCCTCGCCTAATAAAACGGGTCAAGGAGTTAGAGGAAGCTGTAAAAACTATACCCGTTCCACCTCAAGCTTTGGGATCTCGGCTGCTCGAAAGTCCCGAGATTGATTGATTGTAAAAGGCCCAAAGTCATGGTAGGTAAGACGCCATCTTTAGAAGATCTTTTCGAAGCCCGTGTATTAGTGAATATGAGCGAGAAAAGCTCTTCTAAAGATGGCGTCTTAATGGATAAAGAACGGCATCAAGAATTCAGAGTGTCACAAAAAGGGCTGCTCTACTTAAGACTATTTCGAAAAGAGAGCCTTTAAGATCAAAATCTTCATTACGCGCCGATCAATCTCCGCCTCCGAAATACGTCCCATCTTTACCGCCCGACAGATCATGCGGATCGCATCCTGGATATTTGAGGAGAAAAGAAAAGCATCATAAGGCTCTTTGAAGGCCTTCACGAGCTTCTCCTCATATACACGATTCGAAGTGAGATCGAGGAAGTTTAAAGTCTTCACCCCTATAAGCTCTTGTGCTACCTTATTCGAAATCAAGTTCCCAATATTTGAGGCGAAAGAACTTGTTCTTTGGAGCGTATGGCTAGGAATAACCTTCGTAGGCTGTTCATTTTTTTGTCGCCCTACAATGCCGTGCGCTTCACGAACACCCTTGCGGAATGCTTTGGTCTGCTCATCCGTAATCGGTAAACGGCGCCCCTCTCTCTCTTTATCAAATTGAAAATGGACCGCCAAACGACGATTCAACACCATCACCGCTTTGCCTAAATCAGAAAATTTCTTTTCAAGGCCCGGTTGGTTTAGGTCAGGTAGATCTTCTCCCTCAAAATAGAAAGAGAGTCCATGTAGAAAATCATTCCCTACAAGAAGAAGTGTCTTTGATAACTCCTGATAACGCTCCACTAAATAGGCTTGCCGTCTGTATTGCCCCTTTGTAAAAAGGAGTCCTCCAATCTGCCACGCTTGGATGAGAAGTTCTACATGCTGTTGATTAGAAGTGTCATATACTGCTTCCGTCTGATAAAAACAAAGTTGAGCTACCTTTTCTTCCAACGTTGTCAGTTGCTCAAAAATGGTACGTGCACGCTCGACAGTGGCGGCATTGCCTAAAACCCCATGCCCTCTAGTGCTCTCCTCCGAGGGAACTTCATAAGTGGGACAACTGGGATTCTACAAATCCGCCTTATCACGCTGCCCCCATGTGCGGCCACGATGCTGCGAACGACGACGCTCTCTTTCTCCTCCATTCTGATCATCTGGACGATCGTCAATTGGCTTGATGCGATGAGCTGGTGGGTTATACTGTGGACCGAAAATATTCATATTCACACCTCTGATTCAGTAGTCATTATACCATACTAAGATTAAGACGTCATTAAGGTGTAAAATCCATTTTATTTGCAAATAAAAAAAATTTTTACATTAAAAATGTATACATAAATTATTATAGTTAAGTTATTTACAGAGATATCTTTTGTAAAGAGTTCTAAGCTAAAAATTCAAATTAAATTAAAATATTGATTTTAATTTTAAATATCCCGTAAAGATCGAACTACATGACAGTATCTTAATGAATATTTAACTCATCTCTGTTATACTCTTTATAAAAAGGTGAGTCATGGCAACTACGATAGAAGCCCGACGGGAACAATTTAGATCGTTGATCAATGGTGATCTTGGTGAGGGTAAAAGAGCCAGAATTACAGAGCTTCAGGCTACCTTGATTGATAGGGAGCTTCGAGATGTTACCGATGATGCCCCATATCTGAATAAAAATATCAAACATAATAGGGCTGTCCGTCTTATTCCTACAATTATAGTGGTCGCGGCAATCGTCCTTGTCGCTTTTGTTTGTGCTGGTATTCCTGTCGATCAAATACCTGCCAAAATTGCCACCCTGTTTAAGCATAAAATCGTCGCATGGAAGCTTGCAGTAGGGGTTGGTTCTCTCGCTATTACTATTCTTGGTGTCTCCGCTATTATGTATAAAGCAATCCACGGCAGAGATCCTTTTTTAGATGCACATGGACATGATTTAAAACGTGGACGAGGAAAATTTTGGGGCGATGATCACTGGCAGCGGGTGATTTTGCAAGGGAGAGGCGATCTATATTCCCACCAACTCATAGATACCTCAACTCTGAAAGATGGCAACGGAATTGCCTATAGTTACTTTGCCAAAGACGAAGCTTGTGCAAGCAACAGTATTTCTTTTACTTGTGTGATTACCACACCGATCTATGTCGGTGGCACAATGGTCTACAATGCCATCCGCGCCATCGTTGTTCCGATCTTTGTCCTCCTAGTTTATGTACGAGAGCGTATCAGCGCCTGCATTTATGGTGAAGAGCATGGCTACCAGTTTGCTACAACACAAGGAGAGAGAAAGTTTAGCTTTACCGATATTCCTAAACAATTCGCCATCTCTATGTGGCGCGTCGTACGAGCGCCCTTCTACGGACTCGCCTATCTTTTAGCTCATATTTATACCTGGATGGATCCAGTAAATGGAAGAAAGCTGGTTTCCAATATTGAGCGTGACTGGAACGATGGAACTATTCGTGAGAACAGCTTCTGGATCGCCGGTGGCTTCCAAAAAGGATTCAAATGGGAAGGAGGCTTTGGTCCCAAGGGGCTTGGCACAGATGGTGGATATGCTCCAGGCTGCTATCAACCAGGTGCCATTTTAGTATTCAATGCTGGTATAATCACATCTGCAAAACCGATGCACGAAGGGTATGATTTACGTGCCTATACCGATCAAGCCACAATAGGTCAGACAAGAGACTACACAGTACACTCTCGTTTAACAGAAGGGCAACGGGGGACAGATCACAGCTTTACGGCTGAAGACCAAATGATGTACGCTAGCGTCCAACCAATAGGTGAAGCGCAGTGTAGAGAGTTCTCGTGGGATATCACAGAAGTAACAATATTACCGAAAACAAATGAGAGCGCTTCTCCGCAATTCTACCGCTTAAAAAAGGGTCCGCCGAGTTTGGGCGCAAGAGCTCTAGATGGCTGCCTCTCTTGTACAGATGTGACTCCCTTCATCTGCTGGATTGGCTGCGTCGTACGACCCTGCACGGATTCCAGCCGCCGCCAAATCGATGATGGTCTCTATGTAATGCCAGCTCATTCCTCTGAAATATATCGATTTAACGAGAATCCCGCCTGGTGGATTAACGAAGCTATCGGAGATGCTTAAATGTCTATTCAACGAGTCGACCGTCCTCAAAAGCCGGGTCTCTATTTCCAACAATATACCCTTCCGACTCAAGAACAATTTCACGCCATGGAGTCCCAAAAGGCGAATATCGCAATCCGAGCTACTCTTTGTGCTATTTTGATCATCGGCATTTTTGTCGTCTCTTGTGCTCTTTCTAAAACGACTCCAGCCGAGGTGCTAAAACGCCTCAAATCCCTTGCTCACCAACAAGTCACCCTGAAGGGGGGAATTACTATTGCTGTCCTCTCCACCCTTGGCATCGGTAGCGGCCTTATCATCGTAAAGGCCGCGACTCGAGGAGGAAAATATTTTGGAAACAGATATGCAAAACCGATCTTTATTACAGATGGAACTATTACAGATGGAACTGTCAAGATTAGATTGATGCAAGAGGGCTATATCGACACCTCTACACTCAATAGCCAAGGAACAGGGAAAGCCTTTATCTACGCAAACAAAGGAACTGGGGCGCATAATTTCATCAGCGTTTGCATGCTTGTGACTACCCCCATTCATGCCGCAGGAGCTGTGGTGTATAATGCAGTTCGCGCAGTCGCTATGCCACTCTTTATCTTGCTTGTGTGGATACGTGAACGGCTCTCTGCCTGCAGGATGGGAGAAGATAGCGGCTATAAATTCCATAAAGAGGGGCGAAAGTTCCGCCTTGCCGATATCCCTAAACAATTTGCTCTTTCTGTCTGGGGCGCTGTGCGCGCTCCCTTCTATGGTATAGCTCTGATGATGGTCACTCTCTATTCTTTTATAGACCCCGTGGGCGGACGGAAACTGGGAGCACGGATCGAATGGGAATGGAATAACCGTGTCGGACGTTATAAGAGCGACTGGCTTACTCTGGGATTTCAAAAAGGTTTCAAATGGGAGGGTGGAGGTGGTCCCGACTCTTTGGGAGACCACGCCTTTTATATTGCTGGCTGCTGGCAACCCTTTTACAAAGTGGAAGTTGTCAGAGGAACCATTCGCACTGTGACAAAACTACATACCAATACACCTCTTTTTGCCTACATTCGAGCAGATATGGATAGCTTACCTTCTCTCGAGCCTACCGCAGAGGAAATCCAACCTGCTGCAAGAGAGAATCTTGTCAGAGAGATCTTAGAAAAGGCAAAAAGCCTTCCTGTAGGAAAGATAAAAATATACAGATCTGGCAATGAGATCTTGATAGGGGCGCACCTCACTAATCCGGAAGGAAAAGCTCTTTTCATAAGCACGATTGTCACCGAAACGGCGACAAAGCGCCGAATGCTTTCAAGGGACCCTGCAAGAAGCGCTGCTGTACTAAACTGGCTACACGCTCGTTTGACCCCCGATCATCAGAGCGGGATATCGCCAGAGACATGTGCTATTGAAGTGCGAGACTAACTACCTGAGTTTTGGGTTGTTCTTGCTCGTAATCAAAGGAGTTGTCTGGCTGCTCCAATAAAAACTGGAGTGTCTTGATACACTCGGATATGCAAAATGGTATAGCTCTGATGATGGTCTCTCTCTATTCTTTTATAGACCCCGACGTAAAAGCGGCTGTGTTAACAAAGCCCTAGGAAAGAGAGCTGTTGGAAAGAACAGCGTGTATAAATAAAAAAACATTTTTATTTATTTAATTCTTATTAAGATATATACTGCTTTTATATTTTTATTAAATATCTAAAGAAATATTATGTCGGAAGCAAGATTAGCAGGTAGAGCAGATCTGGGAACAAAAGCAATGATAGAACATTTCTATCCTCGCGATCCATCTGTTCACGATAGGCCTAGTAAAGAGTCTGGCTCTACCACTACTAAAGTGGTGGTGGTTGCCCTCTTTGTTTTGGGGTTAGTAGCTGTTGTGACAGGCTGCCTTGGGGCATTTAGGCAACCGCAAATCGCTGCTTTGCTGAAGCATACAGGTTGTGTAGTTGTCGCTTCTGTCGGAGCGGGAGCTGTTGTCGTTGCCATTGCCATTGCCTATTGTACAAAGCGTGGCACTCTTCCAGCTCCCACTCAATACCTCTACAACCTCGGCAATCCCTACCCCCACCTCATCCATCCCGAACGAAATTACACTTTGGTAGAACAAGTAGCTCCCCTCGACCACGATGCCGATGTACAAGCTGCAGCTACAGCTCTCCTGCTAAGAGTTAATGAGATCGCTTTTCTCATAAAAAGAGCAGCTGAGGAGGATGCAGAGTCAGATTATTTTTTTGCTTATCACAACGCAACCGGAGTAAAGATATTCCAGATACTAGAACAAGCTCCTAGTACGATCACACAACCTGTTTGCTATAGAACAAGACATGGAATCGTGCTAGCAACCAATACTTGGCAGCAATGTGTGTTCAGTGTCGATCCGAATTTAACCTGCAGAGTATCCACTGGCCCTTTAGATAAGATGATTGAGCATGTGGAAGAGGTATTGACCTTGCCCGCATATGTCCGTCCTAGCGATAATGTACAGAGAGGTGTTGATGGTCGGAGAGCAGCTCTACTCGCTGCAAGAGGTGTGGATCGCCCCAATACATTTTCTGTAGTCCTCTTTGCTGGTGCTGCTACTCCAGACGGTCTTCTTGGGTATTGGGTAGGTTCTGTCGTATCAGGAAGAGAGAACGTACTTTCCCAAGTCGCTATTCCTATGTATAACAGTTATGCTGCTGCAGAAGCTGCCGGAGCAAAATATGACTCCATCTACTTAGAGCAGGGAATGTGGTGTGTACCGGGTGGACGGCGTCAGCCCCATCGCATTGTTATGGATCGACGTCAGGATACGAGCTACTTCCTCATCAATAACTACATGACTTCAGTAATTATAAGGGCATGGTTAAGTGACCAAGAAACATTGGCGCGAGCAGATTATCATTGGAAACCCCAACTTAGTGAGCTATCTGACGATGGAGACTTCACGATTTCTGAGACTCCTGGAGCTGATGGAGCGGTGACCAGACAAGTTTTTGTAAAAATAAGAAGGCAAACACATGTCTACCAGGTAACGGAAAGGCAAGCACATGCCGGCCCAGTAGGTGATCCTCCAACAAATATCTTTACCCCTTACCGATGCGGGATCATACTTAATGCTCCTTCGAGTATTGTTCTATTTGATGCAGTCGGTAACGAATTAGCTTATTTAACAAGACGTGGCATATTCTGTATACGTACCGGTCATTATGCAGTAAAGAGTTTAGTTCAAGGAGAGATAATCGGTGTACGTCATTCAATATTCGTGCCACGGTTTGATGTCCCACCTCATGCAGGTGAACTACGAGATCAAGAGTTTGGTCTCAGCTCAGATGGCACGACTCTCTATGTCCAAGTGGGACATGAAATGCGTACCGCAGCTCAGGTGAGTTTTGTATACGATATTACTGCTGGTACCGTATCTCATAGGACAGCGACTGGGGCTGTCTTGACTCTTCCTGGCAATGATGCTACTGCATTTATGCAAGCGATAGATGAGCACATTGAAGATGAATGAGATTCAAGATTAATCACAACTGAGACGAACGCTACGGAGATCACGTTACGGACAGCAGCGATTGTAGCGGAGGCTCACGAGGGCTGTGTGCATTGGAGTATTACAAAAAAATCTTTGCCTACACAAAAGGAGGAAGATCCTTCGATGTTCCTGCTCAGCTTGCTGACTGTTTTATACCGCTGTTACAGCCTTATACCATTTATCAGAAATAAAGTTAAAAATTAGGGCCGTATAATGTATCATCTTTGAATGATCGTTTCTCACTCATGTGTAAAAACATGCGTTTCGAAACGATCATTCAAATCTGTCGCATTATC
>JBJXGG010000135.1:0-13736 GCA_046153495.1 Chlamydiales bacterium | reverse complement strand
TCTGCATGGATCACCGTACAAGTCACCACATTGCCAGTCTTATCAAAGCGCTGGGTCATTCCACGCTTCTTTCCCATCAATTTTAAATTTTGTGTCATAGGTTGTTCCTAATCTATTCTTTCATCTTTCCCTAGACGTTGCCAAAGTTTAGTCACCGCAGTAATGAAAATTCGATTACCAGATTCGTAACTCTCTCTCTGGAAGGAGATATTCTTGCCTGAACACTCCTTTCTCAGGAAACGGAAAGGAGGAGGTTAACAAACCTCCCCCTTTTAACTCAATAGCAAAGATGTTGACCTTTAATATTTATCCTCGTCTGGCGCCTTATACGTGGTACACCAGACCTTAATCATCCCCACAAACCCAACGACAAGACCCATAGAACCAATGGCGACCGGATGAATTTTTGCTCCAAAAAGTTTTTTGCAATCGCATGCCAATTCTAACGCCTTCTCGAACAAAGTCATGCCATGAACAACACTCTGTCTTGCCATTTCACGTTTTAATTTTCTTCTCGCTTCTCCTGAAGCATCAGATGATGCTGACTCGATGGTCCGACTCACATGCTTGACAGTAGCAACCTTACGAGCTAAAGCTACTCCATTGGCAACAGTTGCTCCAACGTGATTCACAAACATGAATACATAGAACGAGTCGCCTACTCCTTTAGCCGCCTTACCTAAAGGAGCCCCCATCTTCCCAACCCAAGCAACTGGTCGAGCGATTCCAAAACCTCCTACATAGCCCACTCCTGCCACAAATTTCGCAGACTCTTCCACTAAGGCCATACGTTTATGACAATCCGTATATGCCTGAGCCAAAGGATCTTTCGATACCTTCCCTTTTAGCCCAACTACTTGTCCATCATTCCCCAAAGCAGCATAAAGGGCATTGACGTTCCGGCAGTTAGTCGCCATACTTGGGAGTATACCCGCAAAAATGTTCAATAGACCAAAGAAATCTCTAGCCCCGCCCGCTGCGTCAGAAGCCGCCTTCCAGTTTGCTTGCGTCTTTTTTGAAGCACCAAGATGTTTGGCCAAGCATAAACCAAACTCTAGAATCACTTTGATAAACTTGACAAACTTATCTCTGCCTTCAGCACCTTTCGCGTATGCTTCCAACCTCTCTGAGGGAGAAGTAGTCCCTCCACACAGGTATCCCCCAACAACCCTAGTATAACTGACGTCTAATGCCATCTGCTTTTTACCACTTTGTTACGACTATTGAAGCCAGGATCATAGCAAAGTATTATGGAAATGTAAAGAGCTAAATTGCTAAAAATTAAAATTTTATATTTGATACTGGCGTCCCTTTCAAAAAATCGTGGACGGTGAGAGTTTTTTTGCCTTCAAGCTGAATCTCAAGCAGCTGAATGCTCCCTCCTCCCTCACATGCAATGAGCAGTTCTCTATTGGAGAGATGTTCTCCCCGTCGTTTTCCACTCTCCAATGAGAGACGCGCTTTTTTGATAAGAAGGCGTTTGGACTTGCCTCCTATTTCAACATTACACCAAGCGCCTGGTTTAGGAGTTACTCCGCGGATTTGATCATAGTGTTCTTTGGCTGGTTTTTTCCAGTCCACTTCTCCATCTTCTATACACAATTTTCTTGCATAAGAGGCTTCTCGAGAATCTTGTTGAATAGGTCGCGCGTCTCCCTTTTCTAGAGATTCGATGACATTCCACAGCGCCTCAGCTCCCATTTTTTCTATCTCAATAAATAGCTCTCCTGCCGTCATATCTGCACCAACCGGAGTCTTCACTACCGCTAACATATCTCCCGCATCGAGTTCAGGAGTCATCCGCATGATCGTCACGCCGCTCTCTTTCTCCCCCGCCATAATACAGCGTTGAATAGGTGCAGCACCCCGATATTTTGGCAAAAGACTCGCATGTACATTAATACAGCCAAGTCGAGGCATCTCTAAAAGATTTTCTTTAAATATTTCCCCATAGGCAACAACCACAAAAAGATCGGCATGTAATTTTTCCAATAGCTGTGCAAATTCAAGGACAGAGGCTTTGCGCGGTTGATAAAGAGGGAGCCCTTTTTCTACGGCAAGCTGTTTCACAGAGGAAGGGGCAAGTTTACCACTCCTACCTACTGGTTTATCTGGAGTTGTAACAACCGCCACTATGTTCGCATTTTTTTCGATAAGAGAATGGAGTATGCTGCGCGCAATTTGTGGCGTGCCAAAAAAAACGATCTTTATACCCATTCTACCTCAAGATTTGGGATTTCGGCTGCGCCAAAGTCCCGAGATTGATTGATCGTAAAAGACTCCATATTTCTAACCTGAGTTTTGGGTTGTCCTTCCTCGTAATCAGAGGAGTGTTCTGAGGATGAGGGAGAAGACCCCAAAACTCAGGCTTCTAATATTTGGCCTCTTACGATCAATCAATCTCGGGAACTTTCGCGTTGTCGAAAACCAAATCTTGAGGTGGAATGGGTATAGTTTCAACGAGAGCCCCCTATCTCCACCAACAGATCTTCCGGAGAGGCATCCGTTAAGTCATCAGTTTTGCCAGAGGGCTTGTTGACGATCCCCTGATGCACACCACGTACGCCAATAAGGCCCCTTTTTGATTCTCGACAGAACTTAACAAAATGCTGCACTTCTTCAAATTTTCCTACTTCTTGCTCGATACGCTCAATCGCCTCACAAATAGGAAGCTTTGAACGATATACAAGACGGTAGGCGTGAAAAAGAGCACGGCGTACTTCAAAAGAAAAATTGCGACGGCGCAAACCGATTCTATTGATACCTCCTAAAACATAAGGAATACCTCCACCAATCGTGTAGGGAGGAACATCGTGAGTGACACGGCTCATACCGCCTACCATAGAGAATTTTCCAATACGCACAAATTGATGAATCGGAGTCATGCCACCGATAATAGCACACTCTTCGATTACCACATGCCCAGCTAACAAGGAGTTGTTACTCATAACTACGTTGTCGCCTACTGCGCAGTGGTGCGCAATATGACAATAGGCCATGATCAAACAGTTATCCCCGACGCTAACCGTACTCCCCTCATGGGTAGAGGAATTAATCGTAGCACATTCGCGAATCTGACAATTTTTTCCAATGCGAACAAAGGTTTTTTCACCTTTATATTTGAGATCTTGCGTTTGTGTGCCTATCACAGCCGAAGGCCAAATTGTGGTGTTCTCACCAATGATGGTATATCCATCAATATAGGCATGAGACTTAACTGTCACATTGTCACCCAAAGTGACATTTTTACGCACCACCGCAAACGGCTCAATCGTTACACCTTTCCCAAGCTTTGCTCCCTCTTCCACAAAGGCCTGTGGATGAACGGTATTTTTCTTCATAGTCAATAACCCGATGCGTTAAAAAATTCTTCCCGGTTAATCAGAGCGTACCCGATCTCGGCCTCTAAAGCAACCTTTGAGCCAACTGTTGCTCGAGCTAAGACCTTTCCACCTTTACTACTAAATAACTTAGCTTCGGCATACAGATCAAGAATATCGCCAGGAACAACAGGATTGCGAAATTTTGCCTTATAGACGCTCAAAAAAAGAGCGACCTTATCTTGATAGCCATTTTCGTAGGCCAAAATCCCACCCGTTTGAGCTAGCGCCTCTAAAATCAAAACCCCAGGCATAATGGGACGATCAGGAAAATGGCCGTTGAAAAAAGGCTCATTTGCGGTCACATTTTTCTGCCCCAAAATGGAGGGTTTGTCCGTAATTTCAATGATCCGATCCACTAACAAGAAAGGATAGCGATGGGGCAAGATCTCGCGAATACGGCTTATGCCAAATAGAAAAGGTTTTTTATCTTTACTCATGTTACTTTCTCATATTTTGAAGATAATGACTCCGTTAATAACCTACCCAACTCCACATTGGTACGGTGTCCACTACAAATGGCGACGATGTGTGCCTGAAAAGGAAAACCGACAAGGAGAAGGTCTCCGACTAAGTCTAAAATTTTGTGTCGCACCATCTCATCAGGAAAGCGCAGCCCCTCCTTACTGATGATCACATCCTCTTTGATCACCACACCGTTTTCCAAACTCCCACCCCGTATCAGCCCACGTTCCATCAGGTAGGCGATCTCCTCATAAAGAGCAAAAGTTCTACAAGGAGCTAACTCTTTCTTAAAACTCTCTGCCGATATCGAAAACGAGGCGTACTGACAACGGATAACAGGAACATTGGGGTAATGGAGCGTATAACTGATACGGAATTCATCTGATGGGAGGGCCATAATATGCGTTCTCCCCTCTGAAAAATGGAGCGGTTCCCGCAATTTTAAGATAGAAACCTTCTCCGATTGCTCAAGAATCCCGCCCTCTTCTATCATCGTAACAAAAGGAAGAGAGCTGCCATCGCCGGCAGGAGGCTCCATATCTGTCACTTGAATAATAAGGTTGTCTATCTGGTAGGCATGCAAAGGGGCCAACACATGCTCGACTGTTTGGATCGAACAATCCCCCACCCCAATCATCGTGCTTCTCGATGTATCTTGCACGTACTCAATACCAGCGGGTACAGTGGGCTGCCCAGAGCGATCTATCCTTTGAAAAACAATTCCTGTGTGCGGCTTCGCTGGGACGAAGCGCATCGTCACCTTTTTTCCAGAGTGGATGCCAATCCCTGAGTAGGTCACCTCTTTTTTTAGCGTACGCTGCTGTCTAGACACCATAGAGAGGAGACTCTATGCTAAGCGCTATTTTTTCACAACAGCAAAGCCACAACATAAAAGCGCGAGGAAAATAATTAAATAATCACCTACATAAGTATAAAGTGTCGTATATGTATGTAAAGGAAGAGTGATTTTTAGCACCCCAGCATTGCTGGGCGTTTTTACGCAATCAGGAGGTAATGACCCTACTATACGACCTAAACTGTCGACGCCACAAGTCACGCCTGTATTACAAGCGCGCAACAGAGGAATCCCCTGCTCAACAGCACGCAGTCGACTGTGTAAAAAATGTATAGTAGGTAACCGGGAGCGAGGGAACCAAGAGTCATTTGTCACATTGACATGCAGCTTAGCCCCTTTTAATCGCCCCTTTCGCATTAGATGACCATACATCTCCTCGTAACAAACGGAGGAAGAGAATGGAATATGCGAAAGAAACAGTGTTGACTCTTTTCCCTTGGTAAACATCAACATATCCTCCACCAAAGCACCCTCCATAGCTAGCGAGAAGAGATAAGAGAGAGGAGGATACTTCATCAACCATCTGAGCGGGACATATTCTCCCATAGGAACTAACATCTGCTTAGCGTAGAAATTCTGCTTCTCTGAGTTGGGTGGGAAATGGAAAGCAGCATTGATCAATTCATAGCTAGATCCCTTTTGCTGCAGATCTTCTAATCCAATCACTACATCTGCTGAGAAAGCGTTAGCCAAGGCACGAGACCAGTAAGCGTTCGAAACCCACTCTCCTTCACATTCAGGTAAAAAAGAGGTCTCTCCAAAATAGAAGAGAAAGGCTTCTTGCACAGATTGTTTGGAGAAACACCTTTTCTCAACTCCGCCAAAGACAGCCCCTTCTGGAAAGATCAGAAAATCGAATTTCTCTCCATAATAACCGGAGAGCATCGAGAGGTGGCGCTCCCACTGCACTTGCGGTGAAAAGGGTTGTACCATGGGGAACATCGGCATCTTCAACTCAGGGGGAAGAGAGGTTTGCACGAGGAGAGCAGAGGCACTGTTTTCCATTTTTCCCTTATGGAATGCGACCTGTACGCCCCCATAGAGATAAGGAAAGAGCGCCACGCAACTGCACAGCACGATACTCCTCCATCGAAAAGAGAAGTAATGGAAAAACGTAAGATTCGTCACCATCACCCAAAAAGAGAGGCCCAGTACCCCGACTAACGCTGCCAACTGGAACCCGACGTACCAAGTACCTAAATGGATGCCAACTGGATCTATCGGATAGCCAGAAAGAAGACAGAAAAAGCACACCCACTCCATCAAAACCCAAAAACCGGCCACTGCAAAGATATGCTTTTTTTGGCAAGGGACAAAAAGAGAGAGCAGACCAAACTGCACCCCTTTAAGAAGAATCACGGTAACATAGGGGATCAGAGCAAAATAGCCGAGATACTCTGTAGAAAAAAACCATCCCACATGCACAGCTTGCACCGCCCCATACCAAAGAGCCGCACTCAAAAAACGGAGTTTTTTTGTCCCAAAGCAAAGGGTCCCTTTCCAGAAAAGAGCATAGCCAAAAGCCGCTGCTATTAGAGAAGTGAGAAAAAGCCAATCAGGCTGTGCAAAGGCCACAATCAAAAAGGAGAGTAGCACATAAACAACGGATCGTGTAAAATTTTCTATTTTCACCACTTTTTATAATTAAACCTTAGATAAAATTAAAAATCTATATGGCTAAAAGCTTTTCTGAATATCATCTCTTTCAGTTGTTAGCCAGATATGAAACCCAACATCTTCCGCTAGACCTCTTTTTAAGTCACTATTTTCGCTCCCACAAAGCGTTAGGAGCAACCGACCGCCGCCTAATTTCTGAAGCTGTATACGGCATGATTCGGTGGAAAATTTTGATCGACCATCTTATCGACAAGAGCCCTTCCTGGGAAAAACGATACGCAATTTATAGAAATATTCAGCCAAGTAGCTACCTTTACGTAAATACTCTCCCCCTACATGTACGTGTGGGATTTACTCAACATTTATTTGATCTCCTCAAAAAAAGTTATGGGGAAGAGGAGGCAATCCGCCTTTGTCAGGTGAGCAATACTCCAGCCCCCATCACAATACGAGTAAACCCCATAAAAACCTCTCGAGAAGCTCTATATACCGCATGGGAAAAAGAGTTTGCCGTTGTGAAAAGTGAGTACTCTCCTTACGCCATTCACTTCAAAAAACGCGCCCCGCTCGTCGCTCTTCCCGCCTTCAAAGAGGGGCTTTTTGAAATCCAAGATGAAGCGAGTCAGGTGATAGCCAATCAAGTGGAGGTGAAGCCGGGAGAGAAAGTCCTCGATTATTGTGCCGGCTCTGGTGGGAAAAGCCTCGCATTCGCACATAAAATGCATGGGCTAGGGCAGATATATCTGCATGATGTGCGGCTTTTAGTTCTGGAGCAGGCGAAAAAACGACTGAAACGAGCCGGCGTACAAAACGCTCAAGTACTGGGGCCCACGCACCCAACACTGAAAAAACTCAAAAAGAACATGGATTGGGTTTTAGTAGATGTCCCCTGCAGCGGGACAGGTACTTTTCGTCGCAATCCCGACCAGAAGTGGAAATTTTCCCTAGAGATGCTACACCGTCTGATCCATCAGCAGAGAGAAATCTTTGCACAAGCATTAGAATACCTGAAGCCCTCAGGAAAAATTATCTATGCTACCTGCAGCCTGCTCAAAGAAGAGAATGAGGAGCAGGTGGCTCACTTCCTCAATACTCTTCCTGTTGCATTGGACGGCGAGCCCTTCTTCTCTCCATTTGACTACGGGAGCATGGATCGACTCTTTTCCGCTCAATTTACTCGACTATAAAATTAGCGCCGTCCCGCCTACACGATTTTTTATCCTTCGAATATCTTATAGCCGATTAAATTGAGTTTTGTAACCTGAGTTTTGGGTTGTTCTCCCTCGTAATCAGATGAGTTTTCTAAGATGATCTGGCAATTTTTTGCGAAGATCATAGCCGAAGGCGCTATTATCAAGCAAAAAATTGCAAGAGCAGCCAGACAACTCCCTGAGGATGAGGGAGAACAACACAAAACTCAGGTTTGTCGCGTTGCTAGAGCTCACTACTGCGCTTCATCAACGGTTACCCTGATCTGTAATGCCGTTGGATCTCGCAAATTTACCGTAATTTTGTATGCCGCCAAATCAGGAAGCTTAGAGATGGCAAATCGTGCAATACCGGGGATCGAAGTTTTTTTTGGATTATCCTCTAACTGCAAGAGCTTGTACTCTAATTTAGAAATCGGCACAAATTTTCCTCCCTCAAGTCTTTTGAGAAGAGATTTCAGTACTCCATCAGCAGGCAAGCCGGTCTCGATCTTCACTCTCCACATATTTTCTCGCTCCCTTCTCACAATCAAGATCATATTGGCAAGTTCTGGCAGAGTTGATGCTAGATAAAGTGATGTTTCCTCCCCCTCTTCTCTCTTCAGTTGTAAGACATTTAATTCCTCATCACTAAGGTAAACAGAGTCTGCGCCTAAAACCTTTGCAACAACAGCACAAGGAGAAATGGGCAATCTCTTTGCTGTACTCCTATCCTCATCTACTGCAAAAGGGATTCCCACAAATTCTGACAACATAGAATAGCGAACATCTCCTTCCCCACGGAAAGCAAGCCTTTGCATATCCAATCGGCAAAGGGGGACCTCTTCACCAAGTGTCAGTCTAAATCGGAGAGATTGTAAATGATACTTCCGAAACTCGGATCCACAAATGGTCATCACTTTGACTCTATGAACCCTCTCTCCCTCGCGTTTTTCACGCAAATGGTACATTCCAGGAATGGCACAAGAGGACTCATCCACCTCATAGCAGAAAAAATCCTGCCACGTGCCATATCGATCAGTCGAAGACAAACTCTGCAACTCTTTCGTTCTAGAAAGCGCCATCCACCGACCTCTCTCATCTCTGCCTGAGACAGGAAAAAGAGCTAGCGTAGCAAACCCTTGTTCCGACACTTCCACAAAAGCGTGATCGACCAGAGTAGGCACAACAGGATCTTCAGCTACAACAGAGGGGCGATAACGTTGCCCATCATCTTCCATACGAGTCACTAAATAGCGATAGTCAGGGACTGCAATTGGTTTTTTAGACCATGGACATTTTATATATTGCATCGTACATTTTGAACCTGCCGGCGAAACTTTAAATTTTGAACCTGTGTAAGCTGCTAATGAAGAAGTCCCAACGAAGAATGTTTGCCGATGATCTCCTGGTTCAAGAACAATATTATGAATTTTGTCAAGAACGGCAAGAGACATCTCTTTAGTCTCTCCCATTAATAGGTAGGGAGTTTTTGGAACCCCCTCATCGATCCCATCCCTGTGGGCTAGAGTTTCCATGGTTGCCATATCGGCCTCCTGGTTAGGCATTGCTAATATATGCTCCCCCAAAAACCGCTTCCCTCAGCCTACTCCGAAATTAAGATCTCGTCAATATTTCATTTGTTAACTCACGCTGAATATCGCAAGCTGTCTATTTTTTTACCAAACGCCATAAGAATAGAAGAGTTGGAAGTATTGCTATGGAAAACAACAACATACGCCCTTTTTTCTCATGAAAAAAAAATTGTGCAAAACGGTGCGTTACGGTTGCATAAAGCGTCTGGTAGGCAAAAAGTGGCGCGCTTTGTAACACCGTTTTGTCGGGCGCTACCAACTCAATCATACCAACTTTTTCTCCTTTTTGGATAGGTAAAGGAGAGAGAGACCAGTGCAGAAGAACTTTATAATCAGTTTTTTCCGATGGATAGTAATCGTAATATAGACCATCGGGCAGATAGGTCTGCAGCCTTTTGCGTGTGCCTACAATTTTTTTTGTGATGTCTTGTTCCCCCTTGGGGAGTATTTCGAGTCGCATTTGTGGCTCTGCAAACGTGGTCTCAAATAATTCCTTTGCATCATGATAGAGCTCTGCTGTACTCCCATAATTCAAAAGAACAGCGATTAAAAGGCGCCCCCCCTCTTCTGCTGCAGCCACAAGATTCACCCCAGCAGCCTGCGTACTACCTGTCTTGATCCCAACCGCCTTGGAATAAAAATGAGCACCATTCCGCAAAAGACGGTTAGTCTGGATGAAATAACGGCGATATTCAAGATTTGTCTCCGGACAAGTGTAGCGACTTTTTGCAACTATCTCGCGGAAAAGAGGATGCTTCATCCCTTCCCTAGCCATTAACGCCAAATCATAAGGCGTCGTCTTATGATCGGGATGTGTAAGTCCATGTGGATTACAAAAATGCGTATTCTTGCAACCCAACTTCTCTAAATAGGCATTCAGATCATCCATAAACTTGGGGATATTCCCTCCTACCTCTTCTGCGACTACATTGCAGGCATCGTTCGCGGAAGCGAGTAATATCCCGTGCAATAAATCATAGAGAGGCATCTCTTCTCCCCTTTTTAGCCCAATGTGGGTCCCCCCCACCTCTAACCAATGGGCGGGACTCCTATAGTTCGACTCTCTTTTCGCTTGGGGCGTAATAGAGGCTATGGCTGCCGGCTTGGTGGTCGCTTTTTCATGTAGAGCATCGTCCCTCAAGTGCAGTAAATAAAGAGCTGTAGCAATCTTTGTGGTGCTCGCTGGATAGGTAGGGACATGAGCATTTCTTTCAAATAAAATGGCTCCTGTTTTGCCGTTCACTAAAATGATGTGTTCTCCAGAGACATTAAATGAAAGAGACTCAGCAGATAGACGACTTAGAAGGAAAAAACCGAAAAAAAACAACTGCTTTGTAAAGGCCCGCATAAGTGCAGGAGAATAGCAAACACCCTAGATTCCTGCACCAACATCATACAGAGAATAGTAAAGAAATGATTTGACACCCTGCTAAATTCCACGATAAAATAGGAACACGACGTGAGCATGTAGAGGGTATGGAGAGTCCACAACAAATCGAAGAGATCTATCAAAAATTCATGGGAGACCTCAAAAAATTTGCACCCGATGGTGTAATTGAGGTCGATATTGAATTGATGCAGGAGCTAGATCTACTCCATTCTGATCTCGATAACGAGGAAGAAGATGGTGCATTGAGCCATAGCTTCTATGTAGTCGAGTCACAAGAGAAGTTAACCCTTTTCAATGACCGTTTTTTGGTTTGGATAGTACCACAGCTTGTTAATGATTTGGCCACAACGTATACGTTGATTGCACTAAATGAGGATAATAAGGGGAAGCTCGAGATGGTCTTTTCCACCTCCGGTGTCTACAATCATTCGAGTCTGGTCTTACGTATTCTGGAGAGGTTTCTCGATCAAATCGACGAGAATGAACAAGAGATCCACAAGTTATAAACCTGAGTTTTGGGTTGTTCTTCCTCGTAATCAGAGGAGTGTGCTGAGATGATCTTGCAATTTTTTGCGAAGATCATAGCCGAAGGCGCTATTATCGAGCAAAAAATTGCAAGAGCAGCCAGAAAACTCCCTGAGGATGAGCGAGAAGAACCCAAAACTCAGGTTATAAACCTCTGTTTTCAGCTTCTTGCGGTACCTCGAGTCGCAGAGTGAGGCGAAGTACGTTTTCCTCTTTCGCCCGAATATAAACAGCCTCATCAATCAGTTTGCGAATCAGATAGAGACCTAACCCCCCAATCCTACGCTCGCTCACCGGAATCTCATTTTGAGGATCGATTGGTGCCTCTAATGGGTTGAAAGGCCGGCCTCGATCTCGAATAACTGCCTGAAAATGTGTTTCTTCTAATAAATCACAGCTAAGCTCCAACGCATCTCCCTTACTAGGGGAAGAGTAGGAGATAATATTTACGATAGCCTCTTCGCATGCGAGCTCCATTTTCTGGATGGCTTTGAGAGGAACTCTCAGCTCCTTACCTCGTTTGCGCAGATAGCCCATCATCTCCCCGAGATGTTCTAACTGAATTGGGAACTTCATATACCTTTATTTACCAGGTAGCCGCTACGTAGTCCACAATCTTTTCTGCAAGTTTGTCATAAAGGGAGCGTATCGCAATGTTTTCTGCAATATTATGCATTTCTAACTGCCCCAACGAAAAGGTATGGAAGTTAACATTCGTCAGATCAGAACTGAAGTCATAGTCGAGAAAAACACTTACATCAACCGGTCCCATGACTGTACATCCCGCACGATTATCCACTAACGTGACTTTTGCTGAAAGAGTGACACGCGCTTCATAAGGCACGATGATATTGGTAATCTGTCGATTAGGCTGCTCGGCATAGATAAAACCGACATTCTCATCTTTTGGGGCAGAAAGAGAGATGCAAAGAGATAGATCGCCTCTGCTACTACTATACGATAACCCACCGCGGCAACTCATGTTGCGCACGACTGAGTTCGTAAGCAGCCCATATGCATCCCCCTCCACATAAGGGATAGAAACGGTGCGAAAAACAGATGTCATCCCCCGGTCGCCAAATTGGTATCCACATGAGGTCAGAAGGAACCCCAAAAAGAGAAGAACCCCCTTCATACGGTTGACTTCTTTTCCTTATGATCAAAGCGAGCGATCCGCTTTTGACATTTTTCCGCTGCGTTCGTTGAGGGATATTTTCGAATCGCATCTCCATAATAGATCCGAGAAGCGAGCGTCTTTCCTTTCCTTTCGTAAAAACGACCCGTATCATAGAGACTGCTAGCGTAAATCTCATTCATCTGCTGCATACAAGCCTTTAATACATAAATCCTCTCGTCAGAAGGAAAGGCTTTTTGAAAATTTTGCAAATTGATCTGGGCTAGCGCCAGAAAGTCTGGGTTCTGTGCTTCTAACCTCGTTTGGTCGACATAAATTTCCGCAATCTGCTCATAGCTATCTGCAGCAAGAGGATGCTTAGGAAAGCGTCTATGAAGAGTTTGGAATATTTCTATACTCTGCTTAAACTCTTTGCGTGCACGGAGTAGGCGCGCCTTAGAAAAAAGAGATTGAGCAGCAATATCTTTACTCGGTAGCGTCGCAATAATCTCATCATAGAGTCGGATCGCATCATTCCTCGCTGGCGCCATACGAGGGAGTGTCTTGATACCAAAGGGATGCTTCTTCTTACCCTCGTGAAAATATTGCGCGATGGCATACTTGAATTCAAAAACACTTTCGAAACATTTCAAAGTGCCGCGCTGCCGCAGATAGCGTGAAAATTGCTGATCTGCTAGATCAAAATGCCCTAAGAAATAGTACGTCACCCCTGTAAAGTAGATGGCATCGGCATAAAAGGTAGAATCTGGAAAATGATGGACGACAATGAGAAAATTACGGAGAGCCTCTTCGTAATCCTTATCTCGTAGCTTTCGCATTCCCATGTCATAATGTTCCTGCACACTCCCAGTCGGAGCATAGAGTTCATTGCTCCAAATCCCACCCACTTGAGTGTAAGCGGCCGAAATGGGCAAAACAAAGAGAATAGCTAAACATAAAAGAATTTTTTTCATGGAAAGCATGATACCTTGAAGGAAGTCCTTTTGTCAAAGGAGTTCCTCGTATTATAGTGAGCATTATGTTGAAGTTTTTATTTTCCCTCCTTTTGCTAGCCGGTTTGACTGTAGGAGGGTGGTATATTTGGGAAAGGTTTCCTATCCTCCAAGATTTTGTTGATAAAAAGGTCCACCATCGTCAATTCCGCACTCTAGAGATCCGTTTTAGTGCGGACGATATTATGACCCACCACAAACATGAATTGCTCAAAGGGAGAGGGTATTCTTTTCTTGAGCCAAAGCTCGCGTTTTATCCCTACCTTCTCTTAGATATGAAATTTTCGCGTGATCAGGTTTTCACAGAAGAGGGCGTTCTTTTGTGGGGACTCAATGATGGAGAGATGGTGATCAATACCGCCAACTGGGAGCGGAGCCACGGTTTTGAAGATTGCTTATTAGCACATGCAGGAAAAAATGACTTCAAAATACTCCAAGCAATCCTTGAAATGGGGAGCTCTATCGATCGCGAGCAACTCTATAGAAAATTCAAGGTAGAACCCGACGTGGTCGATACCTGGATTGCTAGTTGTCGCGATAAAAAGCTGATTGTGGCCTCGGGAAATAAATTCCGCCTTCACCTACAAAATCCTC
>JBJXGG010000133.1:0-9862 GCA_046153495.1 Chlamydiales bacterium | reverse complement strand
GTGGGAACCTCCTGAATGGAGAGAGTTTCTATTCCATTGAAATCGTGTATTATAGCTGCTTGCATAGGAATTGGGCCATTTTTTCTGAGAGTTCTTGTTTATGTTTACGTATCAGTGCGACTCCTCCAGGAGTCGCAAAGTCAGAGACTATTTTCCACATCCGGCATTTTTTGCCTAGATGGTGTGCAGCAAAAGCGACGCCATACCCTTCCATATCGACGAGATCAGAGGGGCGCGCTCGATCTCTATGCCCGATGTCATGGATAGGAAAATCGGAAGAGATAAGAGTTTTTCCCTCTTTCTCTAGCATGAGTGAGGGAAGGGTGTTTTCCATTAAACTTCTCGCATGTCCATCCAGATCAGCCGGGACATATTTGGAGACTTGAGCGATAGGCAGCAGTTCTCCGATGCCGTGATGGTCATGCAATGCTCCGGCTAGCCCGAGGTTCCAGATTTCATCTACATTTCCTCCTTGCTCTGCAACAGCTGATTGCGCCTGATGGATGCCGACGGAGGTAAGGAGAATCAAGCCGGCATCGCAGGTAAAAAGAGAGGGTTGTATTCCTTCAGACCAAATAGGGATCAGGTGGCCTGGAACAGGCCTTGCTTGCAATTTTTTTATCGTAGCGCTTGCCTCAGTAGCCTGGGCGAAGACAAATAGCCTCTTCATCGATCAAACAGTGGATCGCTCTTACTCCTTCTTGGGAAAGAGAGCGACTCTCTTTGGTTACATAGGTTTCGATATGTTCTTGGATTACAGCCTCTTTTATCTCTTGCGCGTGCTGCAAAACAAAGGGAAGGGTTTCTTCTTTGTGTGCATATGCATAGTCATACGAGTGCCGTATAGTCTCGATGATCGCACTACGCAGGGGATGGTTGCGTTGCAGTGCTAATCCTCCCAATGGGAGGGGAAGTCCAAATTTTTCATGCCATACCTCGCCTAAGTCAACGATTTCACAAAAGCCATTGTTGGTAAATGTGAAGCGGCTCTCGTGGATGATCAATCCAGCATCTACTTGCCCTGTTTCGATCAATTGTGCTATTTCGTGATAGAGGCAGAAATGTTTTTCCAAAGGCTCGGGGCAAAGTTTTTGCAACAAGAGGTGAGCAGTTGTGTTACGCCCTGGAATGGCAATCCGTTTATAGGGAAGCTCTTCTAAGGCAAAGCTCTCTTTGGCAATGATTTTAGGTCCGACATGAAATCCGAGAGCTGTTCCCACGGGCAATAATTCGTAGTAGGCACTCACTTCTTTGTAGCAGGCGATAGAGAGTTTGATCAGAGGATATTTTTTAGCCAAGGCCCATTGATTGAGTTGTTCGATATCGGCAAAGTGTGGTCGCAGCACAATCTTTCCGACTCGTCCGTGGATCCAAGGATAAAACAGAAAAGTGTCGTTCGGGCAGGGGGAGAGCGCGAGGTCAAGCATGCGCAAAAACCCCAATTTTTTCCAGGGCTGCTTTTAGGTCACTATTTTCCGGTTTCTCAAATGCGCCCTGTTTGTCTAGCCACTTGAAATAACTAGGAGGAATTTCTGAGAGAGGTCTCCCTTGGTGCTTCCCAAAAGGCATTGTCTCCACTTCTAGAGGGGCTTCTAATAGGTTAAGTACTATCTCCATGCTCAAGTCATCAATCATCTGAGCGAAAATTTCGTGTAATACTTTGACGTCGTCGAGAGCACGGTGGGCATTATTTTCGGCTACCCCATAGACTTGGCGCAAATACTGCAGGCTGTGTTTGGGTAAGTCAGGGCGGTATTTACGCGCCCACTTGAGGGAATCGACCATATCCCATTGCGGATATTTTACATTGTGCCTCTCGCCTTCATATTGAAGAAAAAATTTATCAAAGTTGTCGTTGTTATGGGCAATTAAAACGACTTCACCTGAGCAAAACTGCGCAAACTCTCTCCCAACTACGGCGTAAGAGGGTGCTTCCTTTACCATTTCGTCAGAGATTCCATGGATGTTTGTAGCCTCTTGGGGGATGGGAATACCAGGATTCACCAACATTTCAAAGGTACGTCCTTGGAGTGGATCAAAAGCGGCAATTTCGATGATCCGATCAACTTGAGGCTTCACACCTGTAGTTTCCGTGTCATAGTAAATAGGACGCTTCATGATTTTAGAACATCCTCTACTTTTAACTGCCCCAAGACCACCGAAACAACAGGGGTAAAAAATGTTTCAAGGATCCCTTTGTGTGCTCCGAGGTAAGTCATTACCACTCTCTCTTCGAGTGTTTTATTGAAGCTGGGCAGCACGCTGCGATAGAAAATAAGGCCTAGTTTTTCGTCGATACAAAAACCGGGCATATCGACATCACGATTAAATAGATGGAGAAGACGCGCCGTATCATTCAAGGAAGTTTTCTGCAAAGCGATCGGAAAATAGGTCATGATTTGGAAAAGAGTCGCTGCATGAGCGATGGTCATAAAAGTGTAAATCTCTTGTCCTTCATGAACTCTAGAAATATAGAGTTGACCTGATTCGGCCTCTATTTGTGGCTCCAATCCATGTTTCTTCAGGAAAGCATCGAGGCCAGCCGGATCTAGGGAAAAACTCATTGATTGCCAACTTCACTGAGATTCTCTTCCACTAAAAGAGCGGCTTTTTGATTCTCTTTCGCCGCTCGGCTCGTCATGCTATCTTGTAGAAGTTCTTCACGCACAATCGATGTAGATTTTGGGGCTTCAATACCTATAGAGACTTGGTCTCCTTGCACTTTCAAGACAGTGATCACCACATCTTTTCCAATACGTATTTTTTGTTCTCGTTTACGAGTAAGTACTAACATAATTATCCTTGTTCAGGCATCCATGAGGTTGGTTTTTCACGTGTGAGCATTGGATTATTCGCATTCGGCACCGTACAGATGCTATCACTAGTTGGCATTTTATAAATGCAACTCTCAAGAAAAAGCACAGAAATACAAAACATAAACATCCACTTATACATGATCTCTCCTTGCGTGCTTCTGGAGGATAGCCAAAGAGCTAGAATATCACAATGGAAAAAGTACTCTTTGAGCAAATGTAAGGAATTCAAAAAAAGCTTGTTGCAGAATTTCAGAAAAGAAGGTAATAGCCAGAACGATGGCTAGTAGACCTATCAATAGTTGGGCGGGGAAGCCGATCCAGAAGATGGGAAAGTTCGGCAGCGCTCTTACAATGACGGCAAAAGTGATGAGAACAAAAGAGAGAAATAGAATAGGAATAAAGGCGTAGGAGATAGCATGGGTAAAGAGACGGGCTGAGGCTTCTGCGATCTGTAGGGAGTTCTCTCTTCTGATAGCGTTGAGTGGGAGTAATCTAAAGCTTTCGAAGAGAAAGTTCAGAAGAATGTGGTGTAAATCGAGGGCGAGGAAAAGGACAAAGATCGTTAAAGCAAAAAATTTCCCTACCAGGGGATGAGAGCGGCTCATCGGATCGAAGAGTTCGGTTAGAGTGAATCCTCCCATCGTTCCCACAATCTGACCTGCCATTTGTGCCGCCTCAACCAGAAGAGCAAAGAGGAAGCCCAGCAGGTAGCCAATGAAGAGTTCTTTACTCAACTCTCCAATCAAAGGCATGATAGCTAATTTGGGGAGTTCGAATTGGATAGCGAGGGGAGGTGCGACTAAAAAGGTGCAGGCAAGCGCGAGGCCCAACCGGACCGTTAAGGGGACGTTTCGATGGCTGAAGAGAGGAGAGATAAGAAAGAATCCCATCAGCCGAGCAAAAAAGAGCAATAAGAGGGAGAGGTCACTGGAGGACATAATGGACAAAGTGGGTCACCTTTTCCCACTGGTGGATCCAAAGGTTATTGGTAAATTTTGTCATCATCTTGAGCATCCAGGGGAAAAAGATAGCGATAGAGGCAGCTACCACCAACATCTTTGGAACAAAGCTAAGGGTCATCTCCTGGATTTGGGTCATCGACTGTAAAAGGGAGATTAGTAGCCCAATTAAGAGAGCCAAAAGTAAGAAGGGGGCAGAGACCTCTATGGCCATATAAAGAGTCTGTCGTACAATTTGTGTGATCTGTTCCGGCGTCATAATTTTTTCTACCTCCCAGAGAAAATATTCGCAAGCTATATAGTCGATCAAATGATGACGAGGGAGAACAACCCAAAACTCAGGTTATAGATATCCATGGACAACTTGGCTGATCACTAGCCTCCAACCGTCGACAACGACAAATAGAAGAATCTTAAAGGGAAACGAGATCATCACGGGAGGGAGTAATACCATGCCCATCGACATCAGAAGAGAGGAGACAACCATGTCGATGATCAAGAAGGGGAGGAAGAGGAGAAAACCGAGCATAAAGGCGGTTCGGAGCTCTGAGAGGACAAAAGCAGGGATGACACAATACCAGGGAAAAGAGGAGACTTCTATATGGTCTGCCTGTACTTCGACATTGCTCATATCAAGAAAAAGCTGCAGATCTTTTTCTCTTGTGTGAAAGAGCATAAATGTGCCCAGTGCAGGCCACGCTTTTGTAATAAATATTTTGGCCGCCTCCTCTTTTTCGCCAAATTTTCCCTCAACATAGGGGTCGACTGCCTCGGTTTGGATTTGCTTGATCACAGGATGCATAATGTAGACAGTCAAAATGAGGCTTAAGCCAATGATGATATGTGCAGAAGGGACTGAGGTGGAGAGAGCTTGTCGTAAAAAAGTGAGAACAATCGAGATACGAGTAAATGAGGTCATCAAGACGATCACAAAGGGAATGATCGCTATGAGTAAAGAGATACCAACTATGTGGAGATACTCAAGCATTCTTTTTCTTTAACTTACTGATAAGTCGCTCTTTAAAAGATGTCGTGGGCATAGCATCTTGGTAGCGTTTATCGAGCATTTCTACTACGTCATTTTCTTTTCCAAACTCTGTGATCAGATTAATCCCCGCAGGAGACTCCGATATCACAACCCCTTTCCCTAAGATATCGACGAGGTAGAGTGCAGATTTTTGTCCTAAACTACGTCTTTCCAATATTTTAATTGCTGTAGTACGATTAACTTGCTGTATTTTAGAACGCATTATTTTTTTTAACACTATCACACTGAGGAAGATAAGTCCAATAATCACTATAAGGGTAATGATCATATTGACAAACTCCCCCCAGTAATTATAACTTTTTCCCTCAACGATATTGTCTAGTAACAGAGTGTCGTCGGCGAGTAGGGCTAGAAATCTGCACATGGGGAACCTCTTTTTTTCGGGATCATATAGGATGGAAGGTTTTAAGGGAATTGTCGCACTGGATATTGATGGGACGATCACGAAATCGCGTCATGATCTGCATAAAGATGTCTCGAATTTTCTCAACCATCTGATCACGGAAGGGTGGTGTGTGATGTTTATCACGGGGCGCACTTTAGCCTTTGCCCGCCCGATTTTCTCACAAATAGAGGGGTGTTTTTACTGCGGGGTACAAAATGGAGCGGCCCTCTATGAGATGCCAGAAGAAAAGCAGCTCTTTCGTCACTATCTCTCTCAAGAAATGATTCCTGAACTGGAACAATTTTTTCATGCCATCAATCGACCGCTTTTGTTTGAAGCGGGGCATGAAAGAGGGGATATCTGTTATTATCGCCCGACCGACTTTTCGGAAAATGATATGCACTATATTCGGTTCCGCGAAGAGATTTCCTTAACAAAGTGGGTTGCGAGAAAAAGTTTTTATGACCTTGATCTGCCTGAGTTTGCTGTAGCTAAATATTTTGCCGAAAAAACGCAGGCCCTCTGGATTGCTAATGAGTTGGAAAGAGAATTTTCTCTCAATGTGATTGTGATTAACGATGCTTTTAAGCCAGGGTCGTATTTAGCACATGTGAATCACAAAGATGCATCTAAGGGAAATATTTTGCAGGAGTTTCGTCACACATTAGGGCACGAATTGAGGGTGATCTCTGCGGGCGATGACTATAATGATTTGACGATGTTGATGGAGAGTGATGTAAAAATCGTGATGGAGAATGCTCCCTGTAGTTTACTTGCAGTAGCAGATATCGTGGCTCCTGGGGTAGATAGGCAAGGGATAGTGACAGCGCTAAAGGAGGCGATATATGAACGCAATGCTTAAGATACGGAACCTAAAGGTACAGTGTACGATAGGTTGTTTAGAACATGAGAAGAGCGATCCACAAGAGATTTTGGTAGATTTGACGATTCAGACTGATATTTCAGAAGCTGTGCAAACGGATTCTGTGGTCGATACCATCGATTATACAATGATTGCGAAAGTGGTAAGCGATGTGGCCAAGGGAGAGCACTTTAATCTTCTCGAGACATATGCTCATGAAGCATTGCACGCTCTGTTTGCGCAATTTCCCTTGCAGTGGGTGAAAATCCGCGTGAAGAAAAAGACGGGGATTCCTCTAGCCGATTATATTGCTATTGAGCTTGAGAGAGAGAATGAGTGATTGGGTTTTGGTGACAGGGGGAGCGAAGGGACTCGGCGCGGCTATCGCTGTTGCTCTTGCGCGCCGCGGATATAACATCGTGATTCATAGCCGAAAGAGTGATCCCCAAAAGGTAGTCCAAGATTGCCAAAAGGAGGGGATCGAGGTAGGAGAGCTATTGGGCGATTTTTCTACTCCAAAAGGGGTAGAAGAGTTTCTCAAGAATTATCAGAAAAAGTTTCCCTCTACAAAGGGAATAGTGAATAACGTGGGCAACTTTCAGGAGGTCTCTCCAAAAGAGATGACTGACGAGTTGAGTCGCATGTTGATGCAGACAAACCTCCATGCTCCGGAAGCGCTCATCCGCTCTCTTCTTCCCTCCTTGATTGAAAATAGAGGAAGGGTAGTGAATATTGGCACGACGGGGATTGGGCAGTCGCGTCCTAATCTCTCCGCAACTGCCTATGCTATGACAAAAGAGGCGCTTTGGAAATATACGCTCTCTTTGGCCAAAGAGCTTGTTCCTTACCATGTTATGGTAAACATGGTAAGTCCGGGCGTGCTAGAAAACTCTATCGATGTAGCAAAACACAAAGAGTTGCCAATGAGAGAGCCGACTCCTCTTACTTGTGTAGCAGATGCGGTAGCCTTTCTATTCGGTAGCTCTCACATCACAGGGCAAAATCTCACAGTGTCAGGAGGTTTTGGCTTGTAAACCAAAACTCAAGTTTGTAGTATTTCAGGTCCGACGCCCATAGCGTGCATACCCTTATCTACGTAGATTGTGGTGCCTGTAATCCCAGAAGCGAGACTGGAGAGCAGAAAGGCTGCTGTATTACCCACTTCCTTTGCGTCTAAAGCCTCAGGAAGAGGGGCTCCTCTCTCTGCATAGTCAATCATTCGGTCGATAAAGCCGATTGCTTTTGCGGCGCGGCTTCCCCAAGCTCCTGCAGAGATCGTGTTGATGCGGAGATTCCATTTGCGCCCCGCTTCAAAAGCCAGCATTCGAGTATCGCTTTCCAGCGCCGCTTTTGCAGAGCTCATCCCTCCACCATATCCAGGAACAGCTCTCTCTGAAGCCATGTATGTGAGAGAGAGGGTAGCTCCCCCTGGGTTCATATGAGGGCCGAAGTGCTGCAGTAAGCTGATAAATGAGTAAGCGGAACTACTCACTGCATCCAAATACCCCTTTCGGCTTGTTTCGAGGAGCGGCTTTTTAACTTCTGGCCCATTTGCCAAGCTATGTACTAAAAGATCAATGTTGCCAAAAGTACTCTTTATAGCTTGTGCAACCTCAGAGACTGTATATCCTTCGGCATTTTTGTACCGTTTGTTTTCACGGATTTCCTCAGGCACATCTTCGGGTTTATCAAACATCGCATCCAAGGGGTAGACTTTGGCAAATTCCATCAATCGACCATCGTTCAATTTGCGCGATTCGTCGAATTTTCCACTAGACCAAGAAGAGGTAAAAATATTGAGGATGGGTGTCCATGTTCCCACGATAATGGTGGCGCCTGCCTCTGCAAGAGCTCTTGCGATTGCCCAGCCAAAGCCCCGATCATCTCCAATTCCCGCGACAAAAGCAATTTTTCCTTTCAGATCAATCTCTAACATAGTTCCTCCCGATTAATAACCTGAGTTTTGGGTTGTCTTCCTCGGATTCAGAGGAGGTTTATGTAGCAGATCTCGGGATGTTCTAGCGCGGGAAACAGCCAAAGGCCTTTTCCATGTCAGAAGAGCACAAGAGATATAAGCAAAGTTCTTGAACACGAGGAAGACAACCCAAAATTCAGATTAATGGAGGAGAATAAAGGAGAGATCTTTTGAAAGCAAGCAGAGCCTTTTTTCGGTTACGGGGTGTACAAAGGCTAATTTTACTGCGTGGAGCAGGGGACGGGGCCCCTCCTTTCCTCCATAGTCGATGTCTCCTATAATCGGAGAGCCCAGTTCGCGCATATGGAGGCGGATCTGGTGTGTACGTCCCGTCATGGGAAAACAACGAACAAGGGCGCGTTCCCGTTTTCTCTTGACCACTTCCCAACGTGTTTTAGAAAATTTTCCCCACTCGCTTTTGCCCCATATAACGGCACCCTCACGCCTTTTTTCCACAGACATGTTGCAAATGACAGTTCCGCTATCGTCGATAGGAGGAGGAGAGACCCAGGCAAGATACTCTTTTTCTATCTCTCTTTGAAAAAAAAGCTCTTCGATTTTCTGCTGCATATCTGGTGTTTTTGCAAATAAGATGACTCCTGTGGTATCGCGGTCAAGTCGATGTACTAAGTGGAGTTGGAGCAGTTTAGCAAGATTTTCTGAGGAGATAGCAGCAGGTTTGTCGTAGGCCAAAAGGGTTTCGTCTTCATAAAGAACCTGCTCTTTGGTAAAGGAGATATGCGGTACTTTTTCTCGATGGACTAGTATATGCATACCGGCAACAATTCGCGTTGAACCGAATCTCTCCAGCTTCCCATTCACCTTACACCTCTGGTGCTCAATTAACCAGCGGCACTCTCTTGTGGGAAGCTGCAGCTCTTGCTTAAGAAAGCTGAGGAGGCGAAGAGGGGAGATGTTATTTGCGATCAGTTTTTGCCACATATTCCCTCCATAACATTCTCTCTATTTCTCCATCTCAATTTACTCGACTATATCAGAAATAAAATTAAAAATTAGTGGCGTATAATGTACCATATTTGAATCATTACCTAACTTTATTTTTGATAAATGGTATAAGTATAAAATTTCTGCATTAAGTTTACAGGCAAGAAGGATAGTTTACTATTGGTTAAAGAGCAAGACTTCTCTTTTATTCTTCAGGGTGGTACTCTGGGCTAAAAATGAAATTTTTGATCGTCAAAACTTCCGCTTTTGGAGATATTCTTCATGTTTTTCCTGTTGTCGCCTATCTACGACAGAAGTGCCCTTATGCTCAGATTGACTGGGTGGTAGAAAAGTCATTCTCAGAGTTGGTCTATGCTCACCCTGAGATAGAGCGTACCGTTGTGCTGGAGAGCAAAAAGTGGCGCTGCCAACCCTGGCGGTACCGAAAAGAGATAAGGGCCTTTAAGCAAGAGTTAAAAAAGGTTACCTACGATGTTGTCTTTGATTTGCAGGGGAATATCAAGTCGGGTTTGATCGTAGCGACGAGTAGGGCTAGAGCCAAGGTTGGTTTCTCATGGAGTTGTCTACCCGAACGTCCTTCAGGGCTGTTTACGAATGTAAAATTTTCTATTGCCCCCGGTAAGAATATCCGTGAGGACTACCTCTCCTTAGTACAGCAATATTTTAATGACAAAGCCTCTTTCACAGCTCCCTCATTTCTCTTCAAATTACAAGAAGAGCTAGATTTCCCAGAATCTGACAAAAAGCGCATTCTCGTCTGTCCAGGCGCCGCTTGGGGGAATAAAAGATTACCCCTCTCTACATTGGCCTCCATTTTGGAAAAATGGAGGGGGAGTTTTATTTTGCATGGG
>JBJXGG010000128.1:0-6193 GCA_046153495.1 Chlamydiales bacterium | reverse complement strand
CATCTACGCGCAATCCATCGACATGCATCATGTCGATCCAAAATAACGCGCTAGCAATTAAGAAGTTAGATACCTCTATCCTCCCATAATTAAAAGTAAGAGTGTTCCACTGCGGTTGAAAACCTTTGCGACGATCTCTGTGTTCATAAAGACAAGTCCCATCAAAGTTAGCCAGAGAAAAATGATCTGCCGGAAAGTGAGCTGGCACCCAATCCAAGATAACGCCAATCCCCATTTGATGCATGTGATCGACGAAAAATTGGAAATCTTCCACTTGGCCAAATCGGCTGGTAACAGCAAAGAACCCTGAGAGTTGATACCCCCATGATTCATCTAGAGGATGCTCTTCAATAGGCATAAGTTCGATATGGGTGTATCTCATCTCTTTGCAATAACTAGCCAATTGCATAGCCAGCTCTCTATAGTTGAGGAAATGGTCGTGCGGTTTTTTCCACGACCCTAAATGTACCTCATAAATATTCATAGGCTTAGGCTGGCCCGCCTCCTTCTCCCTTTTGTAGAGCCAGTGTTGATCTTTCCACTTATGATACTGGATGTCAGCCACAATCGATGCAGTCATCGGTCGCACTTCACTGCGGAAACCATACGGATCAGCCTTAATCTGAACCTCTCTCGACTCTGTCTTTATCTCGTAGCGATATCGCTCTCCTGGCGTAATGCCTGGTACAAAGATTTCCCACACTCCGCAACCCTCTATCTTCCTCATTGGGTTAATGCGACCATCCCAGAAATTGAAATCTCCAATCAAAGAGACACGTAAAGCGTTTGGAGCCCAGACAGCAAAACGAACTCCCTCTATCCCTTCGAAAGTACCGTAATGAGCTCCCATCACGCGGTATAGTTCATAATGTGTCCCTTCCGCAAAAAGATAACAATCTAATGCACCCCAAGTGAGAGGAAAAGAGTAAGGATCTCGTGCTAACAGGCCGTTACAGTGATAGATACGATACTCTTTCGGCTCTGGCGCGACATGCTCGAAAATGCCGGAAGGATGGACAAGTGAGGCAGAAACGATCTCTCCTTCCACCTCAAAGAAAATCTCTCTTGCTCCCGGACGATATAAACGAATGACCCCATCATGCCAACCTAAATAGGAGTGCGGATCGGTGTGTTCACCACAAAGAATTTGTTCTGTACAATCCACTAGATTATTCTACTTTTCGAATTGATCTAACAAATAAAGAGTATCGGATTTAATTACTAGTGATTCCCGGACAGATTTAATATCTCCTTTTTTAGCTTGGTCAATGCGAAGGCGATACCGTTTTATGTCAGGAGAAAAGCGCCATTCGATCTCTCCCTCATTTTTTGCAAGGAGAGCGATGCGTCTTATCTGTTTTTTACTCCACTCCATATCGAGAAGTGCTGTATCTACTGCGAGATGGCAAAATCTCCCTGTATGAAATTCAGGAGGAAGATGGGGGAGAATCGAAACCTGTTGTTTTGTAGATTGGATAAAAAGAGAGCGGATCAATATTGCCCCTTCACTGAGTAGCACAAATGGATCTCCCTTCCCCCCTGACTGGGAAATCGCTTGGAAGTCGTCATCATATAAACGAGGCACCATCATATGGGAGAAACCGCTTAAAAAAAGACGTTCGAAAGCAGGCAAGACCCGCTCGGGGCGATTGAGAGCGACCGTCTGCTTGCAAATATCTAAAAGTGGGAATTCTCCCTTAGCTTGGATCAAGCGCCCCAGCGCAAACCAGACAGGGAAGATCTGTGCGAACGTTTTCTTTCGCTCCCACTCTTGCGACTTGTGGGAACCTAGACTCAATTTTTCTCGAGGAATAATCGGCAGACCCGATAACTTTTTATGAATAATCTCTCCATTGGGAAGAATATGGAAGCGGTATTTTTCGCTAAAGATCGTCACGCATCCCCGCTCTAGATCTTGTAGCAAAGTGAACTGACGCAGCGGTCCCTCTATATCAAGCAACACCTCGCGGCCGTCTATCCGAACAAGAGAAGGATAGGCCTCTACAATTATTTTTGTTCCAGGAATAGCACAACGTTGCCCTGGTTTGTGAGAGAAGGGCTGTAGTTTAGCTCCGATTGTGATCAACAATGCGTCCCTCCAATCCCTCTGGGGTATTTTTTTCAATATAGACATGCACAAGCTCATTTTGCTTCGCTTCTACCTTAACGGGAAGAAAATTTGTGGTATGCCCGCCACTGCGATTTTCTGTCAGCACTTCCACAGTCTGTCCCACATAAGAGTTGCGCAAAGAGTAGGCAACCTCTTCCGCTAGCCTAAGCAGTCTAGATTTTCTTTCCGCTTTTACTTCATCTCTGATTTGATCGAGATAAAGTGCTGCTCGCGTCTTTTTGCGTGCGCTGTAAGGAAACATGTGCACTTTCGCGAACTGCACGTCGCGCACGACCTCTAGTGTATCGGCAAAATCGGATTCGCTCTCACCTGGAAAGCCCACAATCACATCGGTCGTACAGGTGAAGTGGGGATCAGCTTTCTGCAGTCTCTCTAATGTCTGAAAGAATATCTGCTTTGTATATTTTCGATTCATGCGCTTGAGAACGACGTTGGAACCTGATTGCAGCACGATGTGCATCGAGTTACAAGTATTTTTTCCCTCCATGATCGCCCCCAATAGAGCGTCATCGACCTCATCGGGATCAATCGAAGAGAGGCGAAGCCTCTTTAACCCTTCCACCCGATCCACCGCTCGGATCAGGCTGCTAAGCTTACGACCTCGATCATCATAATCTCCCACATTGATGCCGGTAATCACCACCTCTTTGTACCCTGCGGCAACCAACCCCTCCACCTCTTTGACAATCACCTCGAGTGGACGAGAGCGAGAGCGGCCTCGTACATAGGGAATGATGCAATAGGTGCAAAAAGAGTTACAGCCATCTTGCACCTTTACAAAAGCTCGGGTGTGTGCCTCAAAATTATGGATCTTAAATTCCGGCACCTCCTCGTCAGGAAAAAGATGCGCAATCAAATCCTCCTTGCTCTTGTTGGGAGCGATGAGAGAGATCCCGTCTACTTGCTCGATCAAATCGGGGGCATTCTCAGTTAAACAGCCCGTTACAACCATTTTCGTCCCTTCATTCTCTCGGATGAGCTGACGGATCTGATGACGACTGGAGGCATCAGCGCTCTGTGTCACCGTACAGGTGTTCACAATACAGAGATCAGCCTTCTCCCCATGACCGGCCTCCTCATAGCCCAAAGCCTCAAGCTGATCGCGATAGGCCTGACTCTCATACTGGTTAGTCCGACAACCTAAGGTCGCTATCCTAAATTTCTTTTTCATGGGTAAAGATGATCTCAGATCTCGGAAGGGATGTCAAGCTAACCCCTTTTGCTGCCCATATTTTTGTAACTATTCAGGTAGGCATTATGGCTTAAAATCAGATTCTTAGGGCATCTGTTTTTTCAAAAATGCTCGATAATAATCTGAGTTTTGGGTTGTTCTCCCTCACCCTCAGGGCGTTGTCTGGCTGCTTTTGCAATTTTTTGCTCGATAATAGCGCCTTTTCGGCTATGAGCTCGCATTTTTTGAAAAAACAGATGCCCTAAGAATCAAGATTTTAAGCTCACACTACCTACCTGAATAGTTACATATTTTTTCTATGCGCTTTTCTTCTCTCTGGATGCTCAGCTAAGAAGAGCTCAAAAGCACGGAAAGCTGAGTCGATGGTAGTCGGCCTAAGATGCTCAAGTTCAATTACCTTTCCAGATGTCATCACTAAGGCCAGCTTGCTTCCACTGATCCTAATATTATCTACATCATTCCAAGATATTGACTCTGTATCACTTATTTCTAGTTGGTCTTTAGTTATTTTCATAAGCTATATAGTTAAATATAAAATCATTTATTTAAAATTTCAAACTATTTTGCTCTTTTAAAGAATAATATCCTCTATTTGAAACAATTATGTGATCAATGATGGGAATCTTGAGAAGTTGACCGGCCTCTACCAAGGTTTTGGTCACTTGGATATCTTGTGCTGAGGGAGTTGAATCTCCACTTGGATGATTATGCACGAGGATAAGGCTGTAGCATCCATCTTCGAGAGCTGCTCTGAATACTTCGCGAGGGTGGATGAGAGTTTGCGTAAGAGTGCCGATCGATATGGTGACAAAGCGGAGAATTTCGTCTCGCACATTGAGGAGAAGAGCGCCGAAAACCTCACGCCTTTCATGAGCTAAGTAACTTTGCACAAACGCATAGACTGTATCTGGGGTACACACCTTTTCTCTCTTTTCCTCTACAATACGAAGAGAGAGGGAAAGGGCAGCTTTGAGCTGGATCGCTTTGGCAGGGCCTATTCCCTTTATTTTACGCAATTCGTAAATAGAGGCTTTTGCTAAGCCTGAAAGGGAGCGAAATCGTACAAGGAGAGTGTCTGCAAGAGCAAGCACGGGGTGCCCTTTCACTCCGCTAGTTAAGAGGATAGCCAGCAGCTCTCGTGTACTCAAGCTAGTAGGACCTAAGTTCAAAAGACGCTCTCGTGGCCTCTCTTCAGTCGGTAATCTCTTGAGCGATGTCATAGGCAGTAAACTTGTGATAGAGCGCTAATGGGATATCGGCCATCATCACGACATCATTCTCTTCATATTTCTCAAAATGAACATTACCCTCTCGATGCAAAAGGGTGACGAGCCCATACTCACTCTGCGGAATCTTTACATGAATCCGGCGGCAACGCGACGCAAGCTCTTGGATCATCGCATCAAAGAGCTCCTCAAATCCCTCTTTCCTACGCGCAGAGACCATAATAGAACGGCCCTCATATTTGATACGAATGCGATCAATCATCTTTCGATCCTCGCACTGATCAATCTTATTCAACACAAGAATAGTGGGAGAGCGTTCTGGATTGAGCTCTTGCAAAATTGCATTTGTTGTCTCAATTTGCTCCTCTACCATAGGATGAGAGACATCTACCAGATGGAGCAGCACATCATCATGCAAGGCCGCCTCCAGGGTACTGCGGAAGGCTGCAACAAGAGTATGCGGCAATTTGCGGATAAAGCCCACTGTGTCTGATAAAAGCACCTCTTGGTTATTCGGTAAGGTGCATTTTCTTGTAGTAGGGTCTAGCGTAGCAAAGAGCTTATCTTCTGCTAATACGTTTGCATCAGTCAGAGCGTTCAGTAAAGTCGACTTCCCGGCATTCGTGTAACCGACAATCGCAAAAGTCGGAATCTGTGATTTTCTTCTTTGCTCTTGCTGTGTCTTGCGATGTTGCTGTACCTCTTTTAGTTGGGCTGTGAGCTTGGCAACCTTATCCTTTAAGAGACGGCGATCGATTTCAATCTGCTTCTCCCCCTCCCCTTTGAGGAAGCCTCCACTCGCTCTTTGGCGAGAGAAGTGACTCCACAACCTTTTCAAGCGAGGAAATTCATACTGCGTCTTCGCTAATTCGATCTGTAATTTTGCCTCTTTAGTCTGGGCTCTTTGAGCAAAGATTTCTAAAATCAGCTCTGTACGATCCATGACGGGAACGGTAAAAAATTTTTCCAGATTGCGCTGTTGAGCTGGCGAGATCTCTTCATCGAAAATCAAAAGAGTCGCTCCCTTTTCCTTTACCGTATGGCGGATCTCCTCTAATTTTCCTTCCGAGAAATAGGTAGCCGGATCGATTTTACGCAAAGGAGCAGCGATCTTATCTAAAACGGGAACGCCAAAAGTATCAGCAAGGGCAGCGAGCTCATTGAGGTGCTCGTTGCACAATACATGTTGACTACCTCCAGAGTAGGCTCCGACTAAAACTGCTTTGGCCTCCTGCCCCTCTTTCAGGCTTATCCCCAATTCATCTGTAAATACATCCTCATTCATAATTCGACTTCACTCATAATTCAAGAAATAAGCCATCATACGCAAGAGCGAATCCTTTGGGAAGCATTTTTTGCACTTGTTCATGGTCAGTTTCATGCGAAATATGCGTGAAATAGACTTCTCGAGGTTTTATTTTGCGAGCGAAGGCGATGGCCTCTTCAAACGACAGGTGCATCTGCGAAGGAGTCTCTCTAAGAGCGCTCAATACAAGAATTTTTACCCCTTCTAGGTCTTCAAAAATTGTAAGGGGATATTTTTTGATATCGGAGAGATAGGCAAAAGAGCCGTAACGAAAACCGTTCACACTTACGCCTCCTTGCTCATAGCTCATATACCGCAAAGGGAGGTCCAGAAACTCT
>JBJXGG010000125.1:0-4730 GCA_046153495.1 Chlamydiales bacterium | reverse complement strand
AGGAATGATCGCTACCGATTTTTCTCCCAATAAACCTTGTGTCGTATATTCAATCTCGTCGTAGTTGTAGATCTTTATTTTGGAGTCGACTTTGGCGATGAGTTCAAAGAAATAGACATTCCCCAATGAGTCGCTCTTCTCACTTCTCGCATCATAGATCTCATTGATTTCCGTTACCTCTCCGACAGCACGTCCACCAAAAGTGACACGTGTGCCAACCGTAACCCCTCCTACATTCGTAAAGCGGATGCGGAGAGTCTTTTTCCCATCTCCTACAGAGGGACGAAGAAAAAGGAAGAGCCATGCGACTACCAGAATCGCAAAGATCACAAATAGACCCAACCAAAAAGCTTTGTAACGATCACTTATCATCTTGCCAATATATAGGCGATTTTTCGCCCTCATTCAAGTTCAATTGTTATTTCGTAAATTATTCTCTAGGGACAGCATTTTGAAGAAAATTCTGCACTAAAGGATCAGGAATATTCCTAAAATCCTTTTTCTTAGTAATATGAATAATCTCTCCTTGGTGATTAAAGGCGATGCGATCGGCGACGTGGAAAGCGGAACAGAGATCGTGCGTGACCACGATGCTCGTAGCGTGGAGTTCGTTTTGAGTTTTAAGGATTAAGTCATTGATTTGCATAGCTGTAATAGGGTCGAGGCCGGTAGTTGGTTCATCATAGAGAAGAATTTTGGGACGATAGACGATAAGGCGGGCAAGAGCAGCTCTTTTGCGCATTCCCCCCGATAGGTCTGATGGCATCAAATCTTCCGTTCCCTCCAAGCCTACAAGTTGGAGTGCAGCCGTTACTCGCTCTTTGATCTCTTTGTCAGATAGTTTTATCCCATTTCTTCTATGTTGTTTGAGATAAAAGGCGGTATTTTCACCAATAGTAAGGGAGTCGAAGAGCGCTCCTGCTTGAAAAAGCATGCCCATCTCACGCAACGCGCAAAATAGATGGTGTCCATGTAGGGGGGTTAGTGGAACCTCATCGATATAGATCTCTCCAGAGTCGGGCTTTTCGATTCCCATGATTTGACGCAAGAGAACACTTTTTCCAGCCCCGGAGCGGCCCAAAATCACCAAGGTTTCACCAGTTTCTATCCTAAGATCAATCCCTTTGAGGACTATTTTTGTGCCGTAGCTTTTATAGAGATTTTTGATCCGAATCGTCATCTCCATCCCCAATTTTCTAAAAAGTAGGTGTGGGCGGAATTAAGAGAGACGGTGAGGATAAAATTGGCTACCAATATGTAGGTGTAACTGATTACTACACTATTTGTTGTTGCCGTGCCTACGCCAGCAGCGCCTCCTTTCGTAGTTAGTCCTTTATAGCAAGAGATTGTGCTGATCAGTAGTCCGAATACGAACGCCTTAATGATCCCTGTCCAAAAGTCAAAGAGGGTGATATTGATAGGCATCGGTTCAAAAAAACCTTCAGGCGTCATGTGGAAGATAAAGACAGAGATCAGATATCCACCAAAGATTCCCATCACAGCACTAAAAACCGTGAGGATCGGCAGCATGATCGAGGTGGCGATGATGCGTGGGGAGACAAGGTATCTCAACGGGTTGACAGACATAGATTTAAGGGCGTCTATCTGCTCTGTAACCTGCATAGATCCGATCAGAGCTGTCATGGAGGATCCCACTCGTCCGGTCACCATAAAGGCTGTGAGTACAGGTCCGATTTCTGTGAGCATTCCTTTGCCTACAAGTAGCCCTGTCGCACTGCCAAGGCCTTTATCACCTAATTGGTAGAAGGCTTGGGCAGCCAATACGAGTCCCGTGGAAAAACCAGTGATCGCGACAACAGGGAGCGAGAGCACGCCGATTTGGTAGAATTTATCGATAATTAAGGACCAGGAGGGTGGACGTTTGAAGGAGACCCAGATGGTTTGACAAAGAAGGGTTGTCCACATTCCCACACCCACAATCGCATCGTATAATTTCCGTAGGTAGAACCGCATGATTTTTGATATTAAAGAATCACACTTTAAAGCGGAAGGATTTGAGATTAGTAGGGGGGAGCAGTCCGTCAGTTGGCTCCCCTTGCCCCAACTTTTCGAATTTTTCTCGCCAAGCTTTCGCTGTAGTAATAAATTGATCTAAAGCGAGTTTGAGATCGGCGGCTTCAATCTCGGGATGGAGTCGGCGATGGAGATAAAAGAGCTCATCATCAGATTTCATCGAGAGGGTCTCTTCGAGGAGGTAGTTTCCTTTCAGACTCTCTACGAAAAATTTCCGCTCATGCCCCGCTGTTAATCTCGAAAGGGGGGTAGAGAGCAGGATGGTATTAGGAACCAAGCGGTCGTCGAACTCGAAGAGAAGAGGGAGATGGCTCTCTTTCATCACGACAAGACAAGCGCCGTGCTTGTCAGGGAAAAGAGCTGTAAATTGTAGCACATCAGCGAGTTGAGATAGAAATGTTGTAAAATTCATTTTACCCTTCCTCAGAGATAGCCCCACCTTCAAGTGTGGCATGTGCTTGCGCAAAGAGAAGATGTTGTTCTAGACGCCCGGTTGCAGCCAAGCGATCGATCTCCTTGTCGATGGAGCCTTCTCCCATAATATAGGTAGAGGTATATGGAGTTTGTCCTACATAGGTAGTAAGAGTAAAGCAATGGCGGCTATTATGGATCTCTCGTACTTCTACTACAAAACGGAGGTTTACTTCACCCATATTTGCTATAGTAAGTTGCGTGGGAGGAACTAATCGCTCCCCCTTGAGCCCCCTTTTTATCTGCTCGCATGCTCTTGATACAGAATTGGCAGAGATAGTGGTAGCCCACCTTACCGCTTCTGAATCTATTGAGGGGACAATGGAGAGTCCCTTATCTGTCGCATAGATAGTTCCTTCCTCTACCATCTCTTGGATTTGAGCAACTCTTTCGCAGGCAACTCTGGGCGTTTTATAAAGAGCATATCCTCCATCAAGTAGGGCTTGAGAGGCTTGGAGCATAAATTGGTCACAAAGAGGAATCAATAGCTGATATTCTTCTCTCTCTAGATCGAGTTCTCTCGTTGCTGCTATTACTTCTGCTAATCGTTGTCCAGGGTCGGCTGTATAGTGCGGGGTATGTGAAAGGTAGTAGAGTAATTTGAGCCGATTACCCTCTTGTAATTCTCGGGGGATAGGGACAAATAGGGAGCGTGATTCTCCTGTTTGGGGCTCCATTGTCGTACACCAGATACCGCCCTTTGTTTTATCATAGCGTATCTCTCGTTGGAGTCCAAATTCAGGATCAGACAGAATTTTTACGCCACCTACATAACGCTCTTCGGTTTCTTTTGTGGGTGGGCCGTTCACGGCTTCATATAGGACATTTTGTACTGCTTGTGAATTAGATAGAAAAGTACGTTCTGTGATCTCCCGAATTATAACTTGTGCCAGGGCTGATCCCGCATGTACGTCAGGGGAAATGCGATGAACGATCTCTTGAGATTGCAGGAATGCTGCGGAGGGCTGTCCCGTCTTTGGATCTATTCCTAATACATGTGCTTCTGCTATGCGGATCGGTTCTATTTCATCAAGCCATGTCGAAAAGTGTTGGGCCATTCGGGAGTCATCATAACGCGCGAGATAGTCAAAGAGAAGAACTGCTCGTCTATCGGATAGCTGCCCTTGCAAAATCATTTGCGCTCTCATCACAACGGAAAGAGCCTCTTTGGTCTGAGTGGGATCCTCCTTGCTTAAGAGCGTAGTCACATCTCTCTTTGTTACAGGAAGAAGAGGAGACGTTCTTGTGGATATTTGCAATCCTTGTGCCGCACATTCATAATAGCAATCGAGAAGACGTACTTCAGTTTCTGAGTAACTGTCCAGCTGCAACGGGCTCATTCTATGGGTGGTTAGTTCATGTAAAACTTGAGCTCCTGGTGCTAGGCTATTTGCTGTCGTCTTCTGAATAAATTGACGGGCCTGTTCGGGATCGCCCTCTTGTTTGAGAAAGAGATCTAGAGCGGAAGGCATCCCTAAAGGGAGAAGATGCCCAATATAGTGTATCGTATCCCACATAGGATTTATAGGCCCACCGATCTTTCGAGGTTGAGTTTCCTTAGAAACATTCCTTCCTGAAAGAGGAGTGACATAAGAGAGGGCGAAACGGACCCTTTCTGGGTTCTTGCACACCTCAGTAAAAACAGTGTGGGGTGTGAAGGGGAATTTGCCTACACCTGTCTCGACTTCGAGCTTTTTTGAGGCGTAAGCAATATAGTGTTCAAGATGGCCGAGCTCTATAAGAGAGAATTTGACGAGTTGGAATCTAAGCGCTCCATTGGCAGACTCTCCATATATAGCGAGAATCTCATCGATTTTAGTAGATTTACTGCTCCAATGTCCGATCGAGGAGAGTACCCAAGGGAAAGAGATGATACGATAGAAGAGTGACACAAGTCGCCCACCTGTTGATAAACGCTGGGTTGCTTGAGGACTCTCTGCCAGCGGTCCCCCTTCGCGAGGCTCATGCCCGGATATCTTGGCGTTGGGGGTAACTTCTTTTACCATGCTCTACTCCTATATTAATGGAGGTTAATGGAGTAAACTCTTTCCACTGACTCAGCTCTTGATTCCAATAATGGAAAAAGCTCAAAATACGGTGAAGCCAATCCCAGTTCTCTTGGGGAGAGGTGCCTGCACTTGTCGATGCTTTGAGCATCAGTGTGATTCCCGAAGGATCGAGAGCAAGTGCGCATCCTCCTGTATCCACGCCAAGAAAATTTCCTG
>JBJXGG010000123.1:0-9793 GCA_046153495.1 Chlamydiales bacterium | reverse complement strand
GCTGATAGTATCTCCTCCCGTTGTGATGGTACCGCTATTGGTCACTCTGGCATTAGCCCCGAAATTTTCTATACCAAATGAGAAAAATGCCATTACATTGATCGTTCCTGAGTTGTTGATAATGGCGCTATTTCCAAATGTTACAATCCCCATAGAATGGCTACCAGAAGTTGTAATATTGTTAGTATTTGTGATGACAACTCCGTCAGAATGGGCCACCATGCCTCTAGTGTTACTTCCGCTAGTCAAAATGTTTCCGTTGTTTGTGATGACATTGTTGGCTGCACCAACACCATTGTCGAAAATAGCGGTAAAATCGGATTCAATAAGGCCGTTATTTAAAACTGTTTGATTCGTAGAATTCATCAAAATAGCATAAGTACCAGTCACAGCGACTTCACCATCTGCTTCCACTGTCAATGTATCTCCTTCATCCGAAAGTATTTGTGATGTTGTTTGGTCGGGTGGAATGATAATATCGACGCAATAGGTTGCTGCTGACAATAAAGTAGATAAAAAGATGATATTTTTTTTCACATTTTTCTTAGGGTATCATGTTTCTATACGGCGCAGCATAGCCAACTCTCTATTTTGATGATTGCCACATGGATTATTTCATAAAAATTTATTGATCTTCCTCATTTTAAAAAAAATAGATTTAGGGTCAAGACACAAATAGCTGCTCGTGGTAAAATAGCCCCATGTTAAAAATACCTCGCCGCAATAAACGTTGTTGCCAAAATGCGGAGCCTTTTTTACCCGGCTCCACCTATATTTCTAAAATTCTTAATGGAGAGGAGCGCAAAGATTACTGTCCCGCTTGTTGGGAAAAAGTAGAGGAGAAGGGGCAATTTTGGGTGGGAAAGATTTCCGAAAAGCGGGATTTGAGTCCCGATAAAAAAGCGCTTGCTCTTTTTTCGACCTTGGTAGAAACAAGGGATAAACCTCCTCTTCTTTTTCTCTTGGCGCTTTATTTGGAGAGAAACAAAGAGTTGATACGACGTCCCCAGTTGAGTGGCCGGGAAGAGAGATGTTATGAGGTCATGGAGAGCGGAGAACTCGTTTTTGTTCCCGTTCTTCTTGTCTCTCCACAAGAGGAGGCTGAAACTTTGCAAGAGTTAAGCCATTTATTTGAATAATTTTGTAGAAGAGTTTACGATCTTTCTCCGTGCAGAAAAAGGACTTGCTCTCAACACGATTGAGAGTTATGAGCGTGATGTCCGAAAATTGGCAACGTTTTTGGAAAAAGAGTGTCTAAGTCAGGATTCTCTATACCGTTTTCTGTCTCAATTAAAAAAACAAGGATATGCCTCTTCATCCATCGCGCGCTGTATGATCAGCCTACGCATTTTCTTCAGGTTTCTGTTTCGGGAAAATTATGTGGATCAGAATTTTTCCCACTATGTTGAGACACCGAAAATATGGCAGCTGATCCCCGATGTGCTCACACAAGGCGAAATAGTCCGTCTTTTACAAACTCCAGATCCTTCCACTCTCCTAGGAGCACGTGATCGAGCTATTTTAGAGGTCTTTTATGCGAGCGGACTTAGGTGTAGCGAGCTTTGTCAGCTAAAAATTGAAGATGTCTCCGATACTCAGGTACGCGTCTTGGGCAAAGGGGGGCGAGAAAGGATTGTGCCTATTGGTACAAAAGCGATTGAGGCACTTGATCACTATCTCCTCTGTTTTCGCGACCAACATGAGGGAAGTAAGCTTTTTTTGAGTCAGAGAGGCCGCCCTCTTGATCGAATCGCTGTTTGGAAAATGATCAAAAGGCGGGCAAAAGAGGCAGGGATTCTAAAAAATATTTTTCCACACACATTGCGGCACTCATTTGCAACTCATCTGCTAGAAGAGGGAGCAGAATTGCGAGTGATTCAGGAGATGCTGGGGCACGCAACGATCGCCACTACGGACAGATACACTCACATCAGTCGCAGCCATGTGCAAGCAGCGTTTGAAAAGTTTCACCCCAAAAAATAACAAATCGTATATAAAAGAGAGCCTATTTGGAGGTATATGACTGTATTGGTAGATTTAATCAAGCCGAAAACGAAAAATAAGGCTTTACTTTTCAATATTCTGGCGATTGTTGGCGGCTCAATTTTTTTGGCGTTGCTTTCGCAGGTTGCTATCCCTCTTTGGTTTACTCCCGTCCCTCTTACGATGCAAACTTTCGCTTTGATGCTTTTGGGAGCTGCGTTGGGAAGCCGCAGAGGAGCGTTGGCAGTCATGGTTTATTTGGCAGAGGGAGCTGTCGGGCTACCTGTTTTTGCCAATTTTCATGGGGGTATAGAATTCCTGGCTGGGCCTACAGGAGGCTATCTATTTGCCTTTGTTTTAGCCACTTTTATCATGGGTTTCTTCATGGAGCGTGGTGCGAATCAACATTTCGGTATGACTTTGTTGGCTTTTATTCTAGGGAATGTGACCATTTTAGGGCTTGGCACCCTGTGGCTCTCCCTGTATGTAGGCGTTGCCTCTGCCTTCTCAATGGGGGTGCTACCTTTTATTGTTGGAGATCTCATCAAAATTGCTGCAGCTAATGCTATTATTCCTTCTATACAAAAGTATTGCGTTAAGTGAGAGCAGCTGTCTATTTAGGGGAGGGGGTCGATCTCCCTCTCTTCCGCCTCCTGGTGCGAGAGCTCCGTTCCCTCTCTTTTTGCTCACCTTTCTCTGTGAATCGTGATTTCTTTTTGGAAGAGGGCTGGGAGCAGAAGTGTGAGGTCGTGATTATTCCAGGAGGAAGAGATATTCCTTATCATGCTCGGCTGAAAGGCGAGCCGAACCGCCGTCTAAAAGAATTTGTAGTCTCCGGCGGAGGGTATTTGGGAATATGTGCTGGGGGCTATTTTGGTGCAGGTTTTGTAGAATTTGAGAAGGGGGGAGAGCTGGAAGTCGTTGATCATAGGGAGCTTGCATTTTTTCCTGGAAAGGCGGTAGGACCGGCGTATGGGAAAGGGGTATTTAGCTATGATAGCCAAGCGGGGGTAAGAAGCGCTGCTCTGAGCTGGAAAGAGGGGGTTTCCCATGTCTACTTTAATGGAGGGTGCTATTTTGACCAAAGTGATGCTCATCCCCATGTAGAGGTGATAGCTCGCTACGAAGATCTCGAAGGGAGTCCTCCTGCCATCATAGAATGTAAGGTGGGAAAGGGGAGAGCCATCCTTTCGGGAGCTCACCTCGAGTGCTCAGCAGCGGAACATGAGAGAGGGCGGCAAAAATTGTGGCAACACATTATAAAAAAATTTATTAAAACTTAACAATAATTTGATATAATAATGGCATGTTGCGAGCTGTTATTCAATCAACCGTTTTTCTTTTCGATCTGGAGAATATCCTGAAGAAAAAGCGCAAAAAAAAACTCCTGTTTGGCTTTAATGCTTTGTTTGCTGGGACTTCTGTATATTTTCTAATAGCCTGAGTATTGGGTACTTACAGTTTTTTTTAGCCTAGCTTCTGCAGAGCTTTTTCATCCAACGCGTCAGATAGCGCCCCGCATCTGGATTGTGGGTAAAAACATTATTGAAGAAGTGACTACCCCATAGCCCTGTACTCAAAGAGGCATTAATTTCAGGCTCTTCTAAGATAAGATACATGCTGTAGAGAACTTCAAAGAGTTTTTTTGCTTGCTTGGAGCTGTAGCCAGGGATAAACGGGGTATCGAGCGTTTGGATTACACCGTTTTGAGCCTTATCTGTCGCTTTGGCGGCACTTGTGCGGTCGCTCGAATTGAAGCAGTTCTTATTGTGCGCGATCTCTAGCAGATACGCTAATCTATTGAGATAGAGGAGCTCATCCATCCCTTTCAAAGTATGCCCCTCAGGGCATTTTTTATAGAGAAGTCCTCTTAAGAGCCGGCTGATCTCCCCTCCTCCTTCTAGATTCTGATTCCACTCCTTTTTCCGCTCTCTGAATATATCAATCACTTCTAAAATCACTTTGCGTCTTTCTAAAAACTGCTGCTTAGGATCAATATGTAGAGGTAGATAAGTTAATCGGTTAACGAGTTCTTCTATTCCTTCCAAGGGAAGCTTGAGTCTTTTCAGTCCGAGATAAGTGAGATGAATTAAAGAGAGGTCATTGAGATCGGTAAGAAAAGCAGTTGCTTCAGCTGGCATCGGGAGACGATGGAATGCATTTAAGTTATGGTATAGGAGTCGCAGCTTCACATAACTCACACCATCACTCTTTTTCAGAGCAAAAACTTTGCCGTTATAACTCTCTATACTCTCTCTTTGTAAGCAAATATCTTCCATCTCTTTCCACGAGTAAAGAGAGGTGAATAAGATTGTTTTCTCTTCTATGACTTCCAAAGGCTTTTCTGAGAGGATGTGGATTTCTTCTATCTCTTTGGTATGTAAAATCAAAAGAAGCTGAGTGAGTAGCTGTTTCTTGGTGGCCAGTTGGCCTGAATAGGTACCAATAGCGCGAGGTCTATTTGCAGAGATGTCATACACGACTTTTTGGTTAATTACCCCTTGGAATTGGTTTTCTTTTGTGCGAATGCCGCTGATCGACCTATTTTTGAAAAACTGATAGTTGATTTTTCCCTCAGAAGTTACATCGAGAACGTCGAATTTTACATAATTCGTGCTCACTTCGATATTATGCACGCTCCCTTTGCGCAATACTTCGATGCAAGAGGTTATAGGGGGGCGTTCCACACGACTAAGGATCTCATGGAGAATACGATTGCGATCTGCTTGAGATAGGATGTTTTGTTGCACCAGGAGTTCAAAGTGGTCCAAATAGAGACTCTTACCATGGAATAGAGTCAAAAATCGACACGTCTCTTCCATATTAAGAGAGGGCGCAGGCATGAGAAAATCGATAATACCCAGGCTGAGAGCGACTTCTCTTAACGCTTCCAGAAAACTCTTTCTTTTACTTGCCTCATCGAGAAAATAAGTACGAAAGCGATCTTGCAATAGCAACTCAGCGATCACGGTTTTAAAACGAGCTTCCTGGTTAAGGCGTTGAGGAGGGATGCAATGAGGAGCTCTTCGGTAAATGAAACCTTGTGCATAGAGTAAAAGGCGTCTAGACCAAGATAGGGAGTAAAAAGCCTCTTTTTTGAGGTGGGTCGTGATGAAGGAAGAGTCAACCCGATCCACAAGTGGGTGTAATAACGCTATTTCATGCCCTTTGGATGGACCATCTTTAAGATAGATAGAAATTTGCGCTATTTCTTTATCCATAAATATAAAAATAAATCATATAATTTTAGTTTATAATAAAACTATATAAAATTACAAATTAGAAATATGGATTGATTTGGAATCATTCAACCGCAGGGCTTTGGCGCAACCAGAGAGTATCAATCTCAATTTAATAGACTATAAACTAAGGTATAGATTTGTACATTTTTCAATTGAATCTGCCATAAGGAGTTGTTATATTCGATTTATGGGTAAGGCTCCTATAAAAATTACGGTTACGGGTAGTGCGGGCCAAATCGCTTATAGTCTTCTTTTTCGTTTGGCTTATGGTGATCTTATCGGCGAGGGTCAGCCGCTAATCATTTATCTACAAGATATCTCAGGTACAGAGGCAAAACTCGAAGGTATAGTGATGGAGCTCACAGATTGTGACTTTCCTTTGCTAGAGAGGGTAGATTTTGGTTCTCGACTTGATGATGCTTTTGAATCGACGGATATTGCTTTGCTGATTGGGTCTAAGCCGCGCACGGCAGGGATGTTGCGCAAAGATCTCTTAGGGGAAAATGGGAAGATTTTTGTCGAGCAGGGGAAAGCATTGAATCGTGTGGCCAAACGTGACGTCAAGGTGTTTGTAGTAGGGAATCCTTGTAATACAAACTGTTTAGTTGCGATGCATCATGCTCCAGATCTTCCTCGCAAGAACTTTCATGCGATGATGCGTCTTGATCATAATAGAGCCAAGGCCCTTCTCGCGCAGAAAGCAGATGTGGAGAGTTCTTTGGTGAAAGGAATGGTCGTATGGGGGAATCATTCGGCAACACAAGTTCCTGATTTCACGCAGGTCACTATAGATGGGGTAGAAGCGATCAAAAAGATTCCCGATTTAGAGTGGCATCAAAAAGAATTTCTAGAGGTGGTGCAGAATCGAGGGGCTATGGTGATTGAAAAGTTAGGTCGCTCTTCGGCAGCTTCGGCGGCCAATGCGGCGCTCGATGATATACGCTCTCTTTACACCGCAACGGAGAGGGGTGAATGGTTCTCTTCTGCTGTTTGTTCGGATGAGAATCCTTATGGGGTGGAAAAAGGGCTGATTTTTGGTTTTCCTTGTGCCTCTAAAGGAGACGGCTCCTATGCAATTGTGCCGGGATTGAAATGGGATGAATTTATTTGTCAGAAAATTGCCCTTTCGGAGAAGGAACTTATGGAAGAGAGGGCATTTTGCAAGAGTAAGGGGTTGATATGACGGATGTCCTCTTTGAGATCACGGCAGAGCATTTAGAGACAGGGTTGAGGGGGATACCGGTGGGGTATTGCACGACCTCAAAAGTAGATCCTGAAAAGGGCCTTTTTTACCGTGAATACCCCATTTCTGATTTGGCCTTTTGGGAACCAGAGCGGGTAATTTATCTTCTCTATTATGGAACAGAACCGCAAGTAGAAGAGCTAAAAGTTTTTAAGGCGGAACTCCAAAAAAGGGGATACTGTCACTCGTCTGTTTTGAAGCATATTGAGGCTCTACCCAAAGAGGGACATCCTATGGCGCTTTTCTCTGCCGCTATTTTGATCCTCGGTATGTTTGTTTTGACAGGAGACTGGAAGGAGGATTGCCTCAATGTGATTGCAACAGCTCCTATTATCGCTGCCGCTGTGATCAATGCGCACGCTGGTTGGGGGAAGACTCCTGCTTCCAAGCCTGAGCTTGGCTATATGGAGAATTTTGCCCATATGCTGAAGGCTCCGAATATGGGAGGAGAGGATTGGATTCAACTTCTCAAGCTCTACAATATATTGCATTTTGATCACGGAGGAGGCAATCTCTCTACCTTTGTAGGGAAAACGGTTGCCTCTGGCTTAGAAGATATGTATGGCTCATTAGCCTCTGCTATGAATGCTTTGGCAGGTCCTCGTCACGGGAGAGCAAACCAAGAGTGTCTCCACTTTGTAGAAGAGATGTTGAGAGATCTTGGACCTGGCGCTTCTGAAATAAAAGTAGAGAGCCATATTCGTAACAAGCTAGAAAAGAATGAGCTTGTCTACGGATTTGGCCACGCGGTGCTCCGAGTAGAAGATCCGCGTGCTACGATCCTATATGAGCTCGGAAAAGAGAAGTTTTCGCAAAATGCATTACTCCAACTCGCTTTGTGTATCCGTAGCGGTGGATCAAAAGTGTTGAAAGAAAATCCTAAAATCTCAAATCCTTATCCCAACGTCGACGCAATATCGGGAACTCTGCTTACAGCAGCAGGCTTTTCTTATCCGGAGTATTATACCGTGCTGTTTGGTTTATCGCGAATAGTTGGAATTGCTATACAGATAGTCTATGAGCGGTGCATCGCCCGTGAGGGCAAGGGTACTCCGATAGTGCGTCCCAAGTACATTTATAAAAAAATATGACATTGCAAGAATTCGCTCGTATCTTTAATCGCGCCCTCTCATTGAGTTTCTCCAAGAGAAAAAACCTTTTCCTCTTCTCAGTGCTCGCTCTTGTGGGAACCCTTTTTCTTTTCTTTCGCCTCTTAGCTGCGCACCAAGAGCGGTGGCTTCAGAATACTCTTCTTTTTGTCCCTTTCTTTTTTGGAATGGGGATCATTTTAGCGGCACAAGTTTTAGTAACTCGCATCTATAGCGAAGAGCGCAAGGGGAATAAAGAGCCTTTTCGAAAGGTTTTATTCACCTCTTTGGAGAGGATGCTAAAGATATCTTATCTCTCCATCCCTCTTTTTTTGACCTATCTTCTCTTTTGGATTCTCTCAAGCCTCTTTCTTTTATTAAGCTCTATTCCTCTTTTAGGAACCTTCTTAAAAGTGGTACTAGCTTTTGCTCCCTATGTGTTGAATTTGGGAGCGATCTGTTTGGGATTGGTTATGGTGCTGCTCTCCTTTTTTGTCTGTCCCACGGTAGCCCTGGAAGATAGAATAGATAGACGAGCTCTTGTGTTACGCCTAAAAGACAACATTTTCATGAATCTTCTCTTTTTTATTCTGCCGTTGCTGAGCGTGCTGCTTCTCTGTAAAGTACTCTTGTTTGCTGCTTATCTAACGGTAGGTCGCCTTCCTATAGAGGAGAGTTCTTTAGAGACGACGCTCGAATCTTTTTTTATGATGTTCCCTTTCATCGCACTATTAGCACCTGCTCTAAACTTCTTTTTTAATTTTGCTGTTGAGGCATACGCTGTTTACCGAAAATAGCGTTTTTACAAAGAGAGTGTTTCATATACAATCCGGTGTAAAGAGAGGATCCTATTTTTTGCTCTTGGTATCATCTGTAACTTGTACTTGGCAGAGAGCCTCGGTAGGAAGAAAGCTTGTATCATCCTTGAGAATAGCACGCGCCATAGCTTTTCCCAACCAGGCATGATAGAGCAGCCCTTTTGAGCCAAGGCCTGTCATAAACCATAAGTTTTTCGAAAGCTTGCCTACGAATGGGTACATGCCGGCAGGGCAAGCACGCACCCCTGTACGCACCCCGACTATCTCGGCTCCTTTTAATAGAGGGAAAAATTCGAGTATTTTAGGCATGATTTCTTTGTAAGCGAGCTCTTCGTTAATTGCCAAACTCGTGAAATCGCGCTCGTAGGTGGCGCCGACACTGCAGCTTTCATAACCAGGATCCATCACGAGTTGCTTCTCCCCAGCTAACGCATATTTTGGAGGGGGCACATTTTTGGGCCATTTTAGGGAAAGAATTTGTCCTTTAATCGGTGTCATTGGCAGTTGTTTAAGAGGACCAAATGCGAGAGAATTGGCTCCCAGTGCCACCAAAACACGATCGTAAGATTGGAGAACACTGCCTGAAATGTCTGTGGTCTGCTTATAGATTGTCCCTAAATTCACGCACGCTTTAAAAAGACCTTCTAGGTAGATTTTCACATCGATCGTTAACCCTTCGGGAATGAACATACCCCCCCCTGTTGGGTGGGTAACGAGTCCAGGGATCTCACGTGCGCATTTGTTGTGATCCCACCACTCAATATCCTGCCATTGCTTTACCCGATATTGAAACTCTTCTACATTTTTCTCAGTTACTGCAGGGCGTAACACACCTCGTCCTGTTACAACAGGCTTACCGATCGCTTGGCTAGCCTCTGTAAAAAGGCGATGAGCCTCTGTGATAGAGCGCGTAGCACGCCAGGCTCGCATCGCACGCTTGCCAGGATAGGGATGGAGCAATCCAAGAGAATTGCCTGAAGAGCCCGTGCCGATCTCTTGTGGATCATAGAGATCAATTGTATACCTTCCTCGAGAGTATCTGAGGATATGCCACGTGACAGCAAGACCAGCAAAACCGGCTCCTAGAATTGCAATACGCATATTTTTAATGAAAATTTAAACAATGTGAATTATTCTCTATAACTCAGAACTTGTCAATGTGTCCATGTCAAAAAGTAATCGAAGCTCGATCAGTCTTCTCATATTGATGAGTAGCAGCCTTTTACCGATTGGTTTCTAAGAAGCGGAGTATTATGGAGATAAAGCAGTTTAATCTTATTCATTCTTCTACCTTGACCATTTTTACGATTCCTAAGGATAATAAAGAGGGGAGCGGGAGAGCTTTTGGCCGATTACAGTTTCTCGAGTAAGGTGGAATGGGTATATAGCCGATTAAATTGAGATTGACACTCTCCGGTT
>JBJXGG010000119.1:0-5302 GCA_046153495.1 Chlamydiales bacterium | reverse complement strand
CTAGAGGATTACGAGGCTCCGATCCTGTTGCGATTAAAATTTTTTTAGCTAAAATACGAAAAGAGACCTCCTCATTTTTCACCAAAAGCTCTTGGCCATTTACAAAAGAGGCAGAACCACCAATAAGGCGGATCTTGTTCTTCCTTAGCTGCCTGAGCAAAATCGCACGCTCTCCCTCCAATACGGTGTTAAGACGATAGTTCAAATCATGAATCGTCACTTCTGTCAAACAAGAAGATCCATAAAAACTTCTTTCATTGTAGCGAGTAAGATCGATGATCGCTTCTCGAAGAGATTTAGAGGGGATCGTTCCGGAGTTTAAACAATTGCCGCCAACAACAATATTTTTCTCTATCAAAACAACAGACTTCTTCAATTTTGCTGCCTGAATAGCCCCCTTTTGCCCAGCTGGGCCAGAACCGATAACAGCAAAATCGCAACTGATCTCTTCCATTAGTAATATTTTAAACACATTTCATGCCAGATTTTGATTTGCTAAATTTCACAAAATTGCTATAGTGCTTCCTCTCTAGAATGAGGAGTTTGAATATGGCAAAGAAATGTCAGGTTACGGGAAGGAAGCCCTCTATGGGCTGCAAGTATGCAATTCGCGGTATCGCCAAAAAAAAGAAAGGGATTGGTCTTAATATCACCGGAAAAACGAAGCGTCGTTTTCTTCCGAATCTCGTGAAGAAGCGTCTGTGGCTTACTGAAGAAAATCGCTTTATTTCATTAAAACTTTCGGCTAATGCGTTGCGTACAATCGACAAAAGGGGTCTTTTTACAGTAGTGCGCGAAATGCGGGCTCAAGGTCAGAAGATATAATGAAAAACCTACGCGATTTTATCGCACTCCTTCGGGAGCACGATGAGATCGTTGATGTGTTTCATGAAGTCGATACAAATCTAGAAATAGCTGAGATTCATAGATGTGTGGCAGCGGCAGATGGTCCTGCTCTTTTTTTTCGTCGTGTCAAAGGTTCCTCTTTTCCCGTTGTAACCAATCTTTTCGGATCGCGCAAAAGAATAGATTTAGCCTTTCACAATAGGCCTCATGAGACGCTCGCTCGTTTAGTCGAGATTATGACAGCCCCCTTTCCCCCCAAGCTCCGTACACTTTGGCAAAACCGTAGTTATCTCAAAAAAATCAACACTTTGGGCACCAAGAAGCAATCTTTCTCTCCTGTGAAAGAAGTGCGTATGTCAGATCCTGATTTAGAGAAGCTTCCCATGCTTAAGTCTTGGCCTCTTGATGGAGGACACTTTCTCACTCTTCCCTTGGTCTATACGGAAGGAAAAACGCCGAATTTAGGCATGTATCGTGTGCAACGTTTTGGTCCTAAGCATGCTGGACTCCATTTTCAGATTCAAAAAGGAGGAGGATTTCACTTTTACCAAGCAGAACAGCAAAACTGCCCTCTACCTGTAAATATTTTTTTAGGAGGGCCTCCCGCCTTGATTTTGAGTGCGATCACACCTTTGCCTGAGAATGTTTCCGAACTATTGGTAGCAGGATTATTGCAAGGAGAGAAGCTAGGTATAGGATCCAGTGAAGAAAATAGCTATCCCTTAATTAGTGAGTCTGAATTTGCGTTAATAGGGGAGGCGCCTCCTCATGTACGGCATCCCGAAGGCCCTTTTGGGGATCACTACGGCTATTACAGCTGGAAACATGATTTCCCACTTTTTCAACTAAAAGCAATATATCACAGAAAAGATGCGATTTTTCCTGCCACAGTTGTAGGAAAGCCGCGGCAGGAGGATTTCTATATTGGGGACTACCTCCAGCAGCTCTTATCCCCTATTTTTCCTATCGTGATGCCAGCTGTGAAAGCTCTATGGAGTTACGGCGAAACCGGCTTTCACGCTCTTAGTGCAGCCATTGTTCATGAGCGCTATGAACGAGAGTGCATGGCTTCAGCATTTCGCATTTTGGGTGAAGGGCAGTTGAGTTTAACCAAGTTTCTTTTACTCACGGATCAAAATATCAATTTGCGTAATTTTCGTGAACTTTTCACCACAGTTTTGGAGAGATTTCAGCCGGAAAAGGACCTTTTTATTTTTGCTAATCTCTCCCTGGACACACTAGATTATACTGGTCCCTCTCTTAATAAGGGATCGCGCGGAGTATTATTGGGTATCGGGAAAAAAGTACGCGACCTACCCACCACATTTGTGGCGCAAAATGCGCGTCCTTTCTGCCCAGGCTGTCTTGTGATTGAAAATGAGCGTATCGAGACGATTGTGGAAAATCCTGCCTTTGCCGATTGGCCGCTTGTCATTCTCGTAGATAGTGCGGAAAAAACCCTTTCAAGCGAGGCATCCTTTTTATGGACCGTCTTTACACGATTTGAGCCAGCACAAGATATTTATAGTAAAGGCAATAAAGTGCACCGTCACCACATCCTCTATTCCCTTCCCATCGTTATCGATGCCCGAATGAAGCCCTCTTATCCAGAGGAAGTGCTATGCGATCCTGAAACAGAAAGATGGGTCACTGAGCACTGGAAAAAATATTTCCCTCAAGGGATGGAAAAGGGAAATAGCAAAAATGGGCATGTATAACACTGGTATGTCGATGACTCTTGAACCCACTGGTCATGCTAACTACTGTGTATTTATACCATTCGCAAAAAATAAAGGCATATAGCCGATTAAATTGAGATTGATACTCTCTGATTGCGCGAAAACTCCCGGGGCTAATGATCCCAAATCGATCCAGATTTCTAATATTGACCGATTGGGGATCATTAAACCGCAGGGTTTTGGCACAACCGGAGAGTATCAATCTCAATTTAATCGGCTATATGCCTTTATTTTTTGCTCTTGGTATTACACTCAACCTATTCTGTATCCATTCTTGTTAATCCTACCCACGACAAGAGCATCATCCCAAATCATCAATGCCTCCTCTAGCTTTGTATTATGCCAATATCCTCTAATAAGACTTCTATTAGCACCGCGGCAGATAACGACCTCGATTGATGATCCATGGCTGAGGCTGTATCGGAATGCGATAGCGCCATCTTCTAACCGAACAAAGCAATAGCGATTGCCTAATGCCGTACCTGTTAAGTCAATAGTCGATGCGTCAACCAAAGGAATGACAAGAGGTTCTCTGTAAATATCTTGACCACCTACTATCCACATGGTTGCATCGCGACGACTGATCTGGAACACATGACCTTGTCGCGTATGCGCAGAGTACGTCTGAACAGCTTCTGATAAAGAACCTACTGGGTCCTGACTCTGATCTACATACTCGGTAACTCTCTGAGGTCGAGCTACTGGGACGTCCGTGAAAAAGGGAGAGATCGCATCAACACGCGGCCGCTGATCATCTACCCGATCCTCCTGTGCCTGCTCATTTACCCAATCATCCTGTGCCTCCCTAGTAGGACTTCGGCGACATACGAAGACAAGAACAGCCACAACACCGATCGCTATTACAACGCCTGATACAGCCAGGCCTATACCACCCCTTACAGTAAATACATTCGTAAAAAGTGTAAAGCCTCCTGCCGCCATACTGCCCACTACAATAGCGGCAAGGGGAATCAAGATGATGGCAATCACTGCTATTTTTTTTAGGCATGAACAGTCAGCTGGTGCAAAACCAGAATTAATAGGGACTTTATCCGACGATGCTCTCGGTATACATGCCATAAAACTTCTAAAAGTACATTTTAGTTTATCTGAGAAGATAATAGTGGATAATACCACTAAAAGCAAATCCTAAAATGGTCTTAATGCTCTATCCATACAAATTCTTTTGCATTGAGATAGGTAGGAATATAGATCTCTTTAAAAGCGCGTTGAAATGTCTCGTCTCCTAGACGCACACAATCCTTCCCTTCATACTCCCCTCGAATTCCGTGCGGGATGGGGATACCCATCTCACGCATTTCGTTCTCCAGGATTCGATTATAAAATTTCGTCTCTTGTTCTGTGAACTCTACGATAGACTGCTCAGTCTTTGTATTGATTAATTTCTTCACTTTTTTCATAAAATCATATAAAAAATATTTTTTCCACTTTATATTTTCACTTTTATGAAAAAACCTTCTCCTCAGCGTCTGATAAAATTATTGCGTTGGTTTACGATACTGGCTGTTGGATTTATTTTTATCGTGTGGAGCAGCTTTTATGGCCTCTACTGCCCACTCCCCGCAGAGAACGTCGAGCCGCTTCTCTATGCCAATCAAGCCGATGATAATTTGGAAAAAAGTTATCTCAAAGCGATCGGAAGTGCAAAGAATTCTATCTTATTGATTATCTATGCTCTTAACGATGAAAAAATCATCGAGGCACTCAAAAGAAAAGCCGCTTTGGGGGTGAACGTAAGAGTTATCCATGATCCAAAAACATCACAAAAAGGATTTCAGCAGTTAGAAAATATTGCTCTGATACCACGCCCTATGGCGGGACTCATGCACCGGAAGATTCTTGTGATTGATGAGATGACCGTCTGGATTGGGTCAGCCAATTTTACACGCGAATCGTTGATTATGCACGACAATTTGGTAGTGGGCAGTTTTAGTCATGAGCTCGCTCTGACAATAACAAACGAGAAAGCCCACCACCATTTTACCATCGGTGGACAGATGGTGGAATTCTGGGGGTTTCCTGAAGCGCAAAAAGAGGGTTTTGATCGCCTCCTAGAGCTTATTGCGGAAGCTAAATATTCTATTCTTGTTGGAATGTTTACCTTTACCCACCCGCAGCTGGTCGAGGCCTTGATAGAGGCTAGAAAAAGAGGAGTACATGTAGAGGTAGTCATGGATAAAGGTTCTTCGAAAGGCATCAGTAAGAACGCAGGACAGACTCTGCATACAGCTGGCGTAGAAGTACGGATTAACCAAGGGAGCGAAATGTTCCATCACAAATTTGCACTAATAGATCAGAAGATCTTGATCAATGGCTCAGCGAATTGGACTAGAAGCGCCTTTTCTCGCAATAGTGACTGCTTTCTCGTACTGCACGATTTGAGCGACATCCAACTGAAAAAGCTGATCCATCTTTGGCATGTCATCCGAGCTACCAGCCGTTTACCGAATGAACAGCATTTCATGGTATTTTGGCAAAGGCCAATAATCATCATCCACAAGGACTTCGAGAGCATCAGCATGGCGGCGTAATGTATTCATCTCTAATAAGAGCTTATCCCGGGCAAAACGAGCCGCCGTCTCCAAATCATGGGGGCGATTTGCCAAAGAGTCATCTAAAGCAAAAAGAGCCTTCTTCATCCCCAATAACTCCGCACCGATTCGCTCTAACAGATCATGATCGAGATCTGGAAGAAA
>JBJXGG010000104.1:0-3783 GCA_046153495.1 Chlamydiales bacterium | reverse complement strand
GGCTCAATAAAGAGCGACTCTCTCCTTACGATTTTTACCAATATCTCTTCCGCATGCCCGATGTCGATGTGGCAAAGTTGCTGAAGAGGCTTACATTTTTGGAGTTGGAGGAGATAGAAGAGATCATTTCTAGAGTTGATGAGCCGAATTTTGCGCAAAAGCGGCTCGCCCAGGAGGTAACGCGGCTAATCCATGGGGAAGAGGGGCTAGTTGAGGCAGAAAAAATCACACAAGCTGCGCGGCCTGGGGCACAAACCGAACTGAAAAGAGATGTTTTACAAAGTATACCGAATAAAGTATTGCCGAAAGAGATTGTTTTAGGGAAAAAAGCCGTAGATCTTTTGGTTGAGGCAGAGATTGTTGGCAGCAAATCAGAGGCAAGACGTCTGATTTCGCATGGCGGCGTCTATCTGAATAACGAAAAAGTGGAAGATGAACACCTGATTTTGTCTCCTAATCACTTGGTTGAGGGAAAGTTTCTGCTTTTTGGAGTAGGCAAAAAGAAGAAAATAGTGATATCTATTGAGTAAATTGATTTTTTTTAAAAAATCCCTTGAACCGAATCTGTAGATTGGTATTATACAGCTATAAATCAACATACTTACAACATGACGGGAAACCGACATACATTTAACTGAGGAGGCAGCTTCTATGGCTACAATGACGAAGAAGAAATTGATCACTACCATTTCGCAAGATAATGGAATCCATCCCAACCATGTACGCACTGTGATTCAGAATTTTCTGGATAAGATGACAGATGCATTGGCGAATGGAGATCGACTAGAGTTCCGTGATTTTGGAGTACTTCAAGTTGTTGAGAGAAAACCAAAGATTGGACGTAATCCGAAAAATGCGTCTATTCCTATTCATATTCCTGCACGTCGAGCTGTGAAGTTTACGCCGGGAAAGAAGATGCGTCGTTTGATTGAAAGAAAAAAATAGGCGTCATCGGTTTTTTCGAAGGAAGAACCCTTAGCCTTGCGGTTAAGGGTTTTTTTTGTTATCGTCTGACCTATGCATGAGTTGTTAGAGATCGAACAAAGAGGGGAGGTTCCTCCCGGTTTAGAGCAGTCAAAAACAGGGGCTGTTCCTTTATTTAAGCAGGCGTTTTTCCCTTGGGGGGCTCTTCCATACCCCAAAGAACATGCACAGTTGGGTTATTATCTCGCTCAGTTGGGGGAGAGAGAGATCGCTCAGCGGATGGGAGAGTGGCAGCGGGGGACGCTCGATTTTCAAGGTCGACCGCTTTTTTCTCTCTTTTTGCAAGAGAGAGGCGCTACTTTTGCAGAACTAGTGGAGGCGAATGCGAGATTTTTCCAAGTGATTGATCTCGTCGATCCCGTTGATCACTTTGTCGATCATGAGCTTGGCATCGTACGTATCAATACGAAAGTAAGCACGCAGCTAGGGGTTGCGACAGGCTGTAAGAGTGGGATGGGCGCTTTTCTTTACCGTGATATCGGTGTGGTGAATTTTGGACCACAACTTCTTCCTCTGGGCGAGTGTTGTGGTTTTGGTCTTGCGGGAAAGCCTCTGCAGTGCGAGGTTGCACAAAATAGGTTGGAATATACCACAAGGTTAGCTGCGCCACTTGATAGAAGCACGGAGCCGTTTCATCTGCAAGATTCGGGTTTCAGTGGTTTGTGGCTCGAGGCTGCGTTGCAGTTTCATCCCGGTGCGATGGAGTTTGCTGCGCACTTTGCTGGTCTATCCTCGCTCGATCCATGGCTTTTTTCCTTTTTTCTCAAAGCCCAATCGTGTTTAGTCTCTGGCTCCCATAAATTGAGCCCGCGTAGTCTTGATCGGTACAAAGGCCCCTCTTCAACGATAGCATTCTTTTCTGAGCAGGGACGTATGGAGATCGATATGCAGGGCTGCTTGGATATGGAAATCATACCACTTGCTGGAGACGATAGCTTTTGGGGAGCAGATTTTCTCGTAGCCTTTCGTTGCACCCAAGATGTGACGTGTCTTATATCGATAGATCAATCCATCTAATATTGCGGAAAGGGTACTTGCTAGCTACAAGGATCACATCGATGATCCACCAAATCCCCAAGCCGCCAAACGTGATCAATTTTAGAATGCCCAAACCTATATGACCCATAATAAATCGGTCCACACCCAGAGATCCAAAAAAAAGCGACATGAGAAGAGTGAGAAGCCAATTAACATTGCGAGGTTCGTTCATAACATTTATTATAGCATATCTTAAATAAAAGGAGAGAAAAATGCGTGACGCTCGACTCGATAGAATGGCTCAAGTAATTGTTCATTATTCACTTAATGTAAAATCTGGCGATTTAGTGTGGCTTTTAGGCGAATTGGGAGGACTCTCTCTTTTCGAAGCGATCTATGAAGAGATGATGAAAGCGGGCGCTCATGTCTACTCCACATTCATCCCTCCTGGCTGGGAGGAGATATTTTATAAGCATGCCAGCGACAACCAGTTAAGGCATACATGTCCATTTTTGCTTCATAACGCTTCCACTTGTCACAAAAGAGTGCGTCTCATTGCTCCTGCTAATACGCGGGGGCTCTCTTCTGTCGATTCGAGAGCACAGGCGATGCACAGTCAGTCGATGCAGCCGATCTTAGCTCAGACATTGAATCGCTCTGCACTTGGGGAATTAGATTGGGTTGTCACCCTCTGTCCAACTGCCGCAGGAGCCCAAGAGGGGGAGATGGGAATCCACGAGTATGAGGATTTTGTGTTTAATGCGGCGAATCTTGATGAGAAAGATCCGGTAGCTTTTATGCAAAATCAGCAGAAACAGCAGGAAAAAATGATTCGCTTTTTGGAGAAGAAAAAAGAGCTGCATTTCAAGACGCCAGCTGGTACGGATCTTCTTGTGAATGTCGAAGGGATGCGTTGGATGAATTCGTGTGGGAAGCGAAACTATCCTGATGGAGAGGTATTTACGGGACCCAATCTCAACGTTCCTGATGGGGGGATAAACGGAGTGGTTCGCTTCACGTATCCTGCTATTTGGCAAGGTACTGCAGTGGAAAATGTGCAGCTGATCTTTGAGAAGGGGCGTGTGGTGAGTGCTACGGCTGACAAGAATGAGAAGTTTTTGCAGACGATTATTGCGCAAGACAAGGGGGCTTCTACTTTAGGGGAGATAGCGATTGGAACTAATTACAAAATCAAGAAATTCACATCGAATATTCTATTTGATGAGAAGATTGGCGGCACATTCCACGCTGCGCTAGGGATGGGCTATCCAGAGACAGGAAACTGCAATCAATCGGCACTACATTGGGATATGATTTGCGATCTCCGCCAGGGGGGAACGATTGAAGCGGATGGTGAAGTCATTTCTAAGGATGGGAAGTTTTCTCATCACGATTGGCCTCATGATCGCTCTCAATAGAGGTGTGAGAGACAAGCCACTTGTTGAGCGTAAGAAAGAGGATGATGCCGATACTCCATTGGAAAATGATGGAGCCTAAGCTGAAGGTAACAAATGGGTTCCACCACTGTGTCGTAGAGGTGATTCCTTGATAGAAATACCAGGCGATTAAGATGATCGCTTGTGCAGGAATGAGGACGCTGAGGACAAAGTTGAATCCTTTTCCCATCTTGATATCTCCTTCTACGCAGTTGACCAATTGTTTGCGGAATCTGTTCGTACCATATCGAATGACGCCAAACGCGATGAAGGCTCCATTCAAGATCAGTCCCAAACTCCATACGGCATCTTGGTTGTCAAAGAAAGCGAGGCTCAGAGCTGAGGGTGCTCCGAGAAGAAAGGCCATCAGACCTGTCACAAGAAG
>JBJXGG010000102.1:0-7888 GCA_046153495.1 Chlamydiales bacterium | reverse complement strand
TTTCTTTGAGGCAGACCTTGGAGCGAGTTTGAGTGCAGATCTTACGAATCAGGTACGGAAGATTTATCAAAAACGCCCCTCTATGACACCTGATGAAGTGTTAAATGAGATTAAGCAGAGATTGACTGCTGAGTTGGAGGGGATCCCTCAGATCCCTAGTGCCTCTGGAAAACCTTATGTGATTCTCATCGTGGGTGTGAATGGCAACGGGAAAACGACAACGGTGGCAAAGCTGGCACAACACTATAAGAAGCTCGGCAAATCTGTGCTCATAGGAGCCGCAGATACTTTTCGGGCGGCTGCGCAAGAACAGTTGGAGATGTGGGCCGATAAACTCTCGGTGCCGATAGTGAAAGGTAAACCGGGCAGTGATCCAGCCGCTGTGGCTTTTGATGCGATCCAGGCTGCCAAGAGTCGAGAGATCGATGTTGTATTGATTGACACCGCTGGACGACTGCACACGAAAACAGACCTCATGCAGGAGTTGGAGAAGATCCGCCGCGTTTCAGGTAAAGCAGAGAGAGGGGCACCCCACGAAACACTGCTGATACTGGATGCCACAATCGGACAGAATGGCCTTGAACAAGCGGCTACATTTCATAAATTTACTCCCCTTACAGGGCTCGTGCTTACCAAAGTGGATGGCACAGCGAAAGGAGGAACGGCAATAGCGATCCAGAAGAAAATGCAACTACCGATACGTTTTTTTGGTACCGGAGAAAAGGTAGATGATTTGACACAATTCCAAGTAGAGGAATTTGTCACAAACTTACTAACCTGATATAGCCGATGAAATTGAGATCGATACTGCACCAAAAAGCATCTATTTTTGCTACCAAAGCAAGTTTCGAAAGAAGTTCACTCTCTGATTGTGCCAAAACCCTGCGGTTTAATACTCTCAAATCGGTCAATATGAGAAATATAGCCGATTAAATTGAGTTACCAATCTCAATTTAATCGGCTATATCATTCGCGAAAAATTTAAAAAAAACCAAAACTCAGCTTAGGAACGTCTACTCTGTGAGGAGAAGATCTGTAGCAGATACCAGAAAATCATGATTACGTTGATGTACATCCTCAACGCCATAATCATCGAAAGCTTGTACGACATAACGGACTGTACATCTGCCTGCATACTGTAGCTTTTTACCGTCTGCGCATCATAAGCAGTTAATCCAACAAAGATCACAAGACCGATCCAGCTAATTACCAGATGCATAAATGTCAAATTCATGAAAAAACTCATGATAAAGAAGAGCAGACTCACCGCGATCAACCCGATTAACGCAAAGGTAAGAATGCGCCCGAGCGAGGTGAGATCGGCCTTTGTGAACACCCCATAAAGAGCGGCTAGACCGAAAACAACAGAGGCTGTAGCAAAGGCGGCCCAAATCACCTGCCCTCCGTAAGCGGCTGCAAAAGCTGGCAAGATGGTACCAAAGAGGATCCCTTCCAAACCAGCGTAGGTTAAAAAAAGTCCTATTACTCCAGGAATCGAGAGACGCTTTATCGCGAAGTTGATACCCATTGCAACGCCTAATGTCGCAAACGACCACACCCACCAAAAAGGCATCAGCGAGACATAAAGACCTGACTGATAAATGAAAAAGGCAATCGCAGCAGTGAAAGCGAGACCCATTGCCATCCAACCATACACTCTAGAAGAAAAAGTGCCTACAGCACGCGCATCCTGAATAGTGTCGCGATCATATAGTCCCATAAGAAACTCCTTTGTTCAAGGCCAGTATAAACAAAAAACAGATTTTTTCCAATATCAGAAAACGAACTTAGCAAACATTGCACCGATGACCAATAAAATAAAGATTGTCATTATAGAAAGCAGAGTGAGTCCCCCCTTCAGGACGCGTACACCCTCGAACTTCAAGATATAGCGACCAGAAAATGCCATGATAATAGGGAGTAACCCAAGCAACACTGCACAACCAAATCCTCCCCCATATTGGAGAGCATTTAGGAAAAGATAAGGATTTGTCATCGCAATAATCACAGTGGGCAGAAAGATACAAAAAGCGATGAAGAGACGGGTAAAAATGGTTCTCTGCAAACGAAAACCGTCGAAGAGAAAGTCTGTTAGCCCCAAGGTAACACCCAAGAAGCTTGTCACAATAGCGAAGAAGGCAAAAAATTGCCCTGCCGTATAAAGCCAAGAGAGATTAAGGATATTTTTCAGCGGGAAGACGGCTGATTGACCCAATTCAAGGGCCACCTTTAAACCGGAGAGGGGGACCACCCCTAAAATGAGGACTTCCCAAATGATGTAGACCACAAAAGGAATAGTACTACCCCAAAAAATCGCCTTTTTTACTCGATAGGGATCTCTTCCCAAGTAATTCGTAAGCGTCGGAACAAGCCCTTGGAATCCAAATGAGGTGAAAACAACTGGGATAGCGATCAATGTTTTTGACCAATCTTCATGCTGCAATAGGGAAGTATTGATTTTTGTGAATCCCATCACGACAAAAAGGAAGAAGGAGACAATCAGTCCAACCATCAAAAGCCAGTTTATCCGATCGACCGCCCAAGGACCAATGATTACGAATGGAGCGAATACAAGCATAAATAAAAGAGGACCCGCCCAGGCAGGGAGCATCCGAAAAAGATCTATCACTAGATGTCCCCCAGCGCTGGTATAAGCAACAGTCAAAGAGTAGAAGAGGAAGATGTACAAAAACCATGCTATCAATTGACCGGGCCAACCCAATGTCATTTTAGCCATGGAAACGATATTGATCTCCTCAGAACGCCATAGAAATATCTCTACAAAAAGAAGACCCGTTCCTACCATAAAAAGCCAGCTAAGAAGATAGACCAGAATGGTCGGGACAAAGCCAGCCGCCGCCGTCAATACAGGAAGCGCTAACATGCCGCCTCCAATGGCAGTCCCCGCCACAAGAAGTGAGCCCCCTAACAAATGTCCTTCTTTACCAACATGCACCCATAAGAGCATAGACTAACGGGGGGAATTATACAAAGAGCAAAAAATAAAAATTGCTGAAACAACTCGAGTAGCTCAGGTTACCTCGTGTCTATCACACCCGGATTACCAATCTTCAGATGTTTCGTAACCCCAAACAAGTAAATATTGATTCCAGTGTGCTTTAAATAGCTTGATTTGCTCAGGAGTATAGCTCCCGTGCCAGCGTCCGATTGTTCCTTTCGAAAACGTCACCTCATGAACATCCCACTCTCGTCCTATTCCCCAAGCTTCCTGAGCTATTGTATCAAGACGTTCTTGCGAGAGATGGACCCTTGCAAACTGTGCGATGCGTGCAATTTCACACTGCTGACTCTGTGCATCTCCACCCCCCTTTTCTCCTACCAAATTTTCAAATTTGACAAACAAGATATTCTCTCTTTTCTCTTCTACTAGCTTTCTAAGACAATCAAAATTCTTCCTTATGCTCTCTCCCCAAAAGGGAATCAGACGATCATCTAAAGTAATTACGGCTGTGAGCTTCTCTTCAAAAGTAAGGCGCATCCATGGTTCATAGCTATCCAAAGGCTTGAAAGCAGGAAAGGGCTTTCCTCTTTCCAAACCTTCTGCTATCCGTTTATCACTGAAATTGACCATCGATATCATCACATCACGAGGATCCCGCATGTTTACAATGGTTTTTTCTGTTCGCAGACCCTCTTCTAGATGCTCATCTCCAGCTAAATGAAGCAATCCATATTTTTCCCCTGTGACAAGATACATGACCCGCAATAGGAGATGAGAACCTCCCTTAGGAAGGGATCTCGGAACAATTTTTTCCGGTTTGTGACATTGACAAAGAGTCAAAAAAAATAGAAGAGCCAAGATAAACTTGCGCATACTTATTCTCCTATTCTACTGTGACAGATTTGGCCAGATTCCGGGGTTGATCAATTTCAGTGCCGCGGTGCTCAGCTACGTAATACGCAAATAGTTGACTCACTATTGTAGAGAGGACTGGACTGAGTTCGTCGATAGTTTTAGGAATCCAGATAATCTCATCAGCGACATTCATGATCAGATCGGCCCCCTCAGATGCAATCGCAAGAATTCTTCCATGGCGCGCCTTCACTTCGCGCAGATTACTCTCCATTTTCGTGAGAGTGATTTGGTCAGCACAATATGCTACTGTAGGACACTCTTCATCAATAAGGGCAATCGGCCCATGCTTCATTTCACCTGCCGCATAGCCATTCGCATTGATATAAGCTATCTCCTTCAGCTTGAGCGCCCCCTCAAGAGCTGTCGGGAACATGTAACGACGTCCCAAGAAAAAGAAGTTATTATAATGGCTATACCTATGCGCCAAAGTTCTGATGAGCTCCTCTTGCGCCAGGATGCGGGCTGCCTGCTCAGGCAGCTGGACTAGATACTTCAGATATTCCTGACAGCGGTGTCGCGAAAGACCATGCATACGCGCCATACGAAGAGCAAAAAGAAAAAGGACTACCACTTGGCTCGTGAATGCTTTGGTAGAGGCAACTCCAATCTCAGGACCTGCTCGCAAAAATAGGCAGCTCTCCACCTCGCGCGCAATCGTTGATCCTTGCACATTGCAGATACCTATGATCTTTGCTCCCTTCTGATGTAACTCCCGCATCGCCGCGAGTGTGTCCGCCGTCTCTCCCGATTGACTGATCGCGATCACAAGTGTGTTCTTATGCACGATAGGATTGCGGTACCGAAACTCGGAAGAGACTTCAATCTCCACCGGGATACGCGCTATCTCTTCTAACATATAACTCGCAATCAAACCGGCATGGTAGGATGTACCACAAGCAAGAATCACAATCCGCTCGACTCGCTTGAGGTCCTCGTCAGAAAAAGTGAGTCCATCGAGAGTTGCTGTCCCTTGTTCCTCGCTATAACGGGACAAGAGCGCATTAAGTATACTCTGCTTTTGCTCGTGGATCTCCTTGAGCATAAAGTGCTTATACTTTCCCTTTTCCGCTTTATCGACATCATGAGAAGATTCCTCGAGCTGTTTGTCGATCGGAGTACGGCTTGCGTCATACACTTGTACAGAGTGTTCCGTGATCGAGGCGATTTCACCCGATTGGAGATAGATCGCTTTTCTGGTATATTTGGAAAAGGCTCGCGCGTCAGAAGCGACATGAACGCCATCCTCTGTCTGCCCAATAGCAAGTGGACTCTCTTTCGCGGCAGCGATCAATTGATCGGGATGGCTTTTATGAACGACAGCAAGCGCAAAAGCTCCTTGGAGCTGTGGAAGGGCGGCTTGCACTGCTTCCAAAAGACCTCCCTTATAAAGATAGCCTATGAGTTTAGAAATTACCTCCGTATCGGTTTCTGAATAAAATGTAATCCCTTTCTCCATAAGGTAAGAGCGGAGCTTTTCGTGATTTTCAATAATGCCATTATGTACAACGGCTAACTCTCCACTCTGGTCGATGTGCGGATGAGCATTCTCTCGCGACGGCTTGCCATGTGTAGCCCATCTTGTGTGCGCTATTGCTAAGTGGCAATCTCCTTCTTTATCTTCGATATGTTTTTCCAGCTCAGCTACTTTGCCTACCTGTTTTTCAATATATAGGCACCCCCCTCTCACTGCAGCAAGTCCTGCAGAATCATAACCCCGATATTCGAGCCACTTAATTCCCTCTATCACAAGAGGAATTGCTTTCTTTTTCCCTATATAACCAGAGATGCCGCACATAATCCTATCTCACTCTCAATCACTTGCGCTATTTGCTCCGCACAACTATCAACCAAATCCTGCCTTTTCCCCTCGACAAGCACTCGACAAAGCTGTTCCGTACCTGAGTATCGAACAAGAATACGCCCTTCATCGCGCAAAGTTCTCTCGACATCACCCATGATCTTCTGCACCCGCTCCATCTGCTCTAAAGGTGGTTTGGATCGCACTTTAATGTTGATAAGTTTTTGCGGATATTTTTTGATCGGCTTTGCTAACTCTGCCAAACTCGTCTTTTTCTCAATCATGATCCGCAATACTTGGAGAGCCGAGACAATGCCATCCCCTGTCGTATTGTGATCTAGAAAGAGCATATGTCCACTCTGCTCCCCTCCCAAAAAGGCGTCATTGACTAACATCATCTCTAAAACATGACGATCGCCTACCTGCGATAGTAATACTTCAATGCCCAAAGACTCTAAAAATTTGACCACTCCTAAATTCGTCATAACCGTTGCCACAACCCGATTATTTTTCAATTCGCCCCTCTCTTTCATCGCTTGAGCACAAATGGCCACTATCACATCTCCATCGATCAAAATGCCATTCTCGTCAGCCATCACCACACGATCTGCGTCTCCATCAAAAGCAATACCCACAGCCGAATTATATTCTAAAACCCCTTTCTGAATCACTTGAGGATGCAGCGAGCCAAAGCCTGCGTTGATGTTCGTACCATTGGGGTGATTCCCCACTACCTCAACTTGCCCATCCAGCTCCCAAAAAACAGAGGGAGCCACCCGATGCGCTGCCCCATGCGCACAATCAAGAAAGATCCTCATCCCTTCTAACGTGCGCCCTTTCAAAAAAGTAGCCTTCACAAATTCAATATAACGACCGTCAGCATCATCTATCCGTTTGTTCCGACCCAGCCCACTATCTTCAGGAGCTTCGAAAGAACGCGCAAACACCAACTCCTCAATCTCACGCTCTACTGCATCTGGGATTTTAAACCCTTCGGAACCAAATATTTTAATACCGTTATCGCAGAAGGCATTATGAGAAGCAGAGATCATAATGCCTGCATCAGCTCGATAGGCTCGCGTAATATAGGCCACACCAGGCGTCGGCAGCGGTCCCACCATCAAAGTATCGACGCCCATTGAAGTGAGTCCCGCAATCAAGGCATTTTCAAACATGTAGCCAGAAAGACGGGTATCTTTGCCGAGTACCACGCGCTGTTTTTTGCCATGGCTGCTCAACACTTTAGCGACTGCCTTTCCAAGAAAGAGCGCTATTTCCGCTGTGGTGGGGTGGCGATTGGCATGACCTCTTACCCCATCTGTACCAAAAAGCTTTTTCTCGTTCATCTTGCCCGACTATACCTATTGCAGGATTTTCACTACAGGAGTTAATGGAGAATCATTATTTACATGCCATATATCTTCATCATAGGTATCTTCAGTGCATATGGAGATACGTAAGGAAAAAATTCACGAGGAAAAGGTTCACGATCTCATTGCGCTGTTACACGCCGACTCACGCCCGATCACTTTCGTTTCCCAAACCTCCCATACATTGCGCCAAGGAGCGTATAAGGGGGACACTTTACAACTTGATCTCGCAAACTTCAATGAAATTGTGCAAATCAGTGTAAAAGAGGGTTGGGTCGCAGTCGAACCTCGCATGAAATTGCGCTCTCTTATCAAAAAATTATTGAGCTACGGCTATATTCCTGCTGTCGTCCCAGAATTTACAGACATTACAGTGGGGGGTGCCATTATGGGCACCGCTCTTGAAAGCTCCTCTTTCCGTTATGGGCAATTTAATGATACTTGTCTCGAATATGAGCTTGTCTTGGGAGATGGAAAAAAAGTGACTGCTTCTCCAGAAGAAAATAACGATCTCTTCTACGGTATCAGCGGATCTTTTGGTACGCTAGCGATTCTTACCCTTGCAAAAATCCGCATCATTAAGGCAAAAAAAAATGTAGAAGTTGTCTTACACAAAAATCGCCCCCTCTTTCCTCTCCCCGATTGCGATTTTCTAGATGGAATACAACTATCTAAGTATGAGACAATTATAATCGAAGGTCGAATGACGGACGCTCCTGTTACATATCGGCAAAACAGGTATTGGTCGCGCTGGTTTTACGCCCATCTTATGCAGACATGCAAAAAACAATTTGTGATGCCGTTGGAGGAGTATCTTTTCCGTTTTGATCGTGGAGCCTTTTG
>JBJXGG010000079.1:0-7325 GCA_046153495.1 Chlamydiales bacterium | reverse complement strand
TGGGCTCTCTTCTTCCCTTAGAGAAGAAAATCAAAGAGTTTCATAAGGAAAAGATAGGCAAGATCATTCTTATTGCAGGACCAACAGCAGTAGGAAAGTCGGCGCTGTCACTTCATCTTGCTCAAATGTTAAAAGGAGAGATCATCTCTTGTGATTCCATGCAGGTATACCGAGGCATGGATATCGGTACGGCAAAAGTACCCGAGGAGGAACAGAATCGAATTCCTCATCATTTGCTTGATGTACGTCAAATACATGAGAATTTTAATATCGTCGATTTCTATTATGAAGCACGGCACTGTGCAGATGCGATCTTGGCCCGCAACCATGTACCGATTCTTGTCGGAGGCTCTGGTTTTTATTTCCGTTCCTTCATCTACGGTCCTCCCAGTGGCCCTCCCTCTATTCCTGACATGCGTCAGGCGCTCGAAGACGAGATGAAAAACTTGGGAGCAGAAGCTATGTATCTTCGACTCAAAGAGTTGGATCATACTTATGCCAAAACGATCACAGTAAACGATAAACAAAAGATCATTCGTGCTTTGGAGATCATTATTTTGACGGGGGAGCGTGTGAGTAGTCTTCGTTGGCAGAGGGATCACCCTCTTCCTGATTACGATTACCACTGCTGGTTTTTGCACCGTCCTCGTAAGCAACTTTATCAAGCCATTGAGGCTCGGTGTGAGCAGATGTTAGAGTGTGGGCTGATTGATGAGGTAAAGGAGTTAGATAAACAGGGAATCCGACTCAACTCTTCCGCCTCTCAAGCGATCGGTTATCGACAATGTTTGGATTATCTAGATACGAACCAGACCCAAGAGGATTATAAGACTCTCGTCAAAGAGTTCAAAAAAGCTTCCCGTCAATATGCAAAAAGGCAATTTACTTGGTTTAAAAAGGAACCCATCTTTCAATGGTTGGATGTGGATGTACACGATTTAGAAATTGCTGCAGAGATGATAGTAGGGGACTACCAAGGTTTTTAAGGGGAAGAGTTGTTATACACCTGAGTTTTTGGTTTAATGCGCTGAGCTGCTCTCTTCTAGGATCCTTAAAGGGGGAAGCCGGTCTTCTTCTCTCACCTGTTGTTCATAGGGGATTTCCACAGATTCGACGCCTTCATAAGTGCGAATGATATTATGGAATGTATCCCTTTGGATGGGTTCGAAACCAGCCGTACGGATCATGCGTAGCATGTCATTGTGGTCAGATCGGTTGATCCAGCCTGTTGCCCTGTGGACATTTTCCTCCATGATGGTGCCGCCAAAGTCATCGGCTCCATATTGAAGAGATTCAATGCCAATCTCTTTTCCCTCTCCAAACCAAGAAGCGCCGATATGGGCAAAATTATCGAGGTAGATGCGACCAAAAGAGAGGATTCGAAAATAGGCATCTTTGCCCGCCCAATGCTTTACTTTGCGGCGTAAGGCCGTTCGATCTCTTTTATAGCTCCAAGGGATAAAGCTCGTGAAGCCCGGAATCTTATCTTGGGCTTGACGTAGTGTCTCGAGATGTATCACGATATCTTCGGGCTCCTCTACATGACCATACATCATAGTAGCGGTTGTTTTAAAGCCGATCTGGTGGGCCTGATGGTGGAATGTAATCCAGCCATTCTCACCGATCTTTTTGGAGGAAATTTCGAGTCTGACACGTTCAGATAGGATCTCAGCTCCTCCCCCCGGGATCGTGCGCTGACCCGCATCCCAAAGAGTTTGCAGTACCTCTTTAATGGAAAGATTAGAGGCTTTAGCGACCTGCCAAAGCTCCACCGCGCTGAAAAAATGGGGGTGGATATCGGGAAAACGCTCCCTAGCCGTTTTGACCAGATCTACATAATATTGTAAGGGCAGCTCAGGATTGACTCCTCCTTGGAGTAGCACTGTAGTTAAGCCCGCTCGCCGTGCCTTTTCCATATGCTCCATCACCTCTTCTACGCTTTTGGTATAGGCATCTTTTGCTCCCTTATGACGATAGAACCCGCAAAACGAACAATCTATATTGCATATATTCGTATAATTTGGATTGGAATCTAGGACAAAAGAGACGTAGTTAGGATCATTTTTTTGGCAACGCAACTCATGGGCACGACTCTTTAACACATCCAATGGAGCATGCTTTAGTAGATAGACACCCTCATCGAATGAGATTCTCTTTACCATAGTATTTTCGCTGCGTTGACTTAAAGTAGGAAGAAAGTTTAAGATGGTCTCTTTAACTTTTTCTGTCAATATCTCTCTATGGATAACTCCACTATTGTAAATAATCAAGCATCACCGGAAGAAAAGAAACTCATTCCCCTTAAAGACTTTATCGAAAAAGTCGAAAAAACAGAAGGGGTAGAGGAGAAGCTGCGTAGTTGTATCTTCTTTATGCAACAGGCATTAGCGCAATCGGGGGCCCCCTATTTCCGCGGATTTTGGGAAGTACGCAAACTCTGTTTTCCTCTTTTCAAAGAGAATCTTTCGGGGCCACTCCGGGCGGAGTTGTGGAATGCTTATATTGAGCTGACTCGTGAAGGGAGAGAGCTGAAAAATATGCTCGATGGCGAAACCGCATTTGCCGTTCAGCAGATTGATCTGGCGATCGCATCCCTTGAAAAAGAGCTCACAGAGTTCGCTGCCGCTCCAGAAGCAGCTTTAAAACAGGCGCAAGAGATTGAGTTCCCTAAGCAGTTAAAATCATTAGAAGAGAAAAAGAGATTCTATGCGAGAAATCAGAAAGAGCTCAACCTTTTCAACTTATTTGCCGCACGTATCAATGGGTTACGTAAAGAGCTGATTAAAACCGAAATGCGTGTGAAGCAGAAGAACAGTTTTTTCCAACGTCTTTCTCAATTAGGCGATCTCGTGTTCCCGCGGCGTAAGCAATTGATTAAAGAGATTTCCTCCGAGTTCGAGAGCGACGTTCATAATTTTGTAGTCACGCACTTTTCTGAAGAAAATTTCTCCTACGAAAAGGTGCGTCGTTCGGTGTTTTTCTTCCGTGAAGAGATCAAGAATTTGCAGGCAATCGCTAAAGTTTTGACACTCAATACACAAGCATTTTCATCTACTAGGGAAGAGTTGAGTCAATGTTGGGATAGGTTGCGCGGGATGGAAAAAGAGTTGAAAAAAGAGTATGCTCAACAAAAGCAGGTCTCGGCGGAGAATGTGGTGGTTGTCCAAGAGCGTATTGCTCAACTGGTTGAGAGATTCGCCCAAACACAGTGCTCGCTCGAGGAGGGGTATAAAGAGATAGATGCGATACTCCATTGGATGCGTGAATTAGAGTTGACTCGCTTAGATGTGACTGCCCTGAAGGAGGCTGTCGCGAAAGCGCAAGAACCTCTTGATCAGAAGCGGGGTGAGACTGACAAAGAGCGGAAAGAGAAAGAGTTGGCTGTAGAGCGAGCTCGGAAAGGGAGAGTGGAAGAGTTTAAACTCTCTTTAGAAGAGCTACAACAGAGGATGAAGTCGGGTGAAATAGAGACTATCTCTGAGAAGCTAGAAGAATATAAAAGGGAATTGGCAAGTCTTTCCTTGACGAAAGGTGAGAGGCAAATGTTAGATCGCTCTTTGCGTTTGACAAGGGATACATTGACGGAGAGAAAAGAACAAGCGCTTCTCTCTCTCTCTGCGAATGACCGTGCTGCTTTAGATAGTTGTAAACAGTTGCTCCAAGAGAAGCTAGAACTTCGACGAGAGATTAAACTTCAGCTCGAAGAGTACCGAAAGGTGATAGGAGGTTCAGGGCTTGATATCGAAAAAGCGATGAAGTACAACGAATTGATGGCTCAAGAGAAAGAGCGACTAGAAAAATGTGATCGTGGTATTGCCGAAATTGAATGCAAAGTCCAAGGAATTAAGCAAAAGGTCGATTGAAGTAGGCATTTTTGGGGGGACATTTGATCCCGTTCACTTCGGGCATATAAATATTGCTCTCGAGTTGAAAGAGCGATGTCAGATAGATGAGGTCCTCATCATTCCTACAAGCTGTTCTCCCTTTCGGATGGGAGAGTCTCTAGTAGCTCCCGAACACCGCCTACAAATGGTCAGACTTGCCTTTGAAAAAATACCCGGTTTCTCCGTTCTCGAGATCGAAATCAAAAAGAATCCCCCCAATTATACCATAGATACTGTAAGGGACATTTTGAGTCACGAAACGAGAAACTGTGCCCTGATGCTGGCGGATGACACTCTACAGCATTTACCTCAGTGGAAGGAGTATAAAAACCTTCTTTCGTTACTGCCCATTGTAGTCGGTAGGCGGAATACAGTGGAACCATTTCTTCCTCAGGATATAAAAGAAAAAATTGAAAAAACGACCTTTTCCACATCCGTGATGGAAATCAGTGGCACAAAAATTCGGGAAAGGATGAGGAAAAAGCTCTACTGCGGGCACTTAGTACCAGCGAAAGTGCTAGACTATATATATGAAAATCAATTATATTTTGATCTCTGATTTATGACTAAAGACCCTTTACAAGTACTCAATCAGATAGCGCAGATACTTTATGATAAAAAAGGTTTTAATATCCTTGCGCTTGATGTGCGGGCAGTTTCAACTCTTACAGATTTTTTTATCATAGTTGAAGGTAATGTCGACAAGCATGTAATTGCTCTGGCCAAGGCAGTCATGAAAAGCATGAAGGACATAGGGGGGCTTCCCTCTCATGTAGAGGGGCTCGACACAGGAGACTGGGTTGTCATTGACTATGTAGAAATAGTGATTCATTTTTTTATGCCGGGGATGCGAGAAAAATACTGTTTAGAAGAACTCTGGCGCGAAGGAGAAGTGGTCGATCTAGATATAGCAGTGGAAAACGTACAAAGTAGGGTTAGCTAGGTATGAATTCTAATAACAAAAAGAGAATCGTCGTCACCGGGATGGGGGTCGTTTCTTGTTTTGGAAATGATGTCGAGAAATTTTATCAATGCTTACTCGAAGGGAAAAGCGGTGTCAAGACGATAGAAGATTTTCCTGTTGCGGAGCTACCCACCCGATTTGGTGCAGCCGTACCCGATTTTGATACGGGTGATTATATCGATAAGAAGCAAGCAAGACGTGTGGACCCTTTTATTCGTTTTGCGACTGTGGCGGGGAAGAAAGCGTTAGAGAAGGCCCATCTAGATCAAAAAGCAATTGAAAAACTCGATAAGAGGCGTTGTGGCATCATCATCGGTTCTGGTATGGGCGGATTGAAGACATTTTATGATGGTTCTGTCACGATGTCGACAAAAGGGTATCGTCGTATCACTCCATTTTTTATCCCTTTTATTATCACTAATATGGCAGGAGCTCTCCTGGCTATTGACTTAGGATTTATGGGTCCTAACTACTCAATATCCACAGCTTGTGCGACAGGAAATTACAGCATTGTTTCTGCAGCAAATCACATCCGCAATGGGGATGCTGACCTTATGATTTGTGGAGGGGCGGAGGCTGCTGTTTCTACGATTGGGTTGGCCGGCTTTGTGGCGAATAAGGCTCTTTCCACGAGAAATGATGAACCAGAAAAAGCCTCTCGGCCTTGGGATCAAGATAGAGATGGTTTTGTGATCGGCGAGGGAGCGGGAGTTCTAGTGTTGGAGAGCCTAGAGCACGCTTTGGCGCGAGGAGCTCCTATTTTAGCTGAGTACCGTGGCGGTGCAATCTCTTGTGACGCCTACCATATGACCGCGCCGCGTGAAGATGGGAAGGGAATTGAGATCTGCTTTGAGAATGCTCTAAAGGATGCCGGGATCACAGATAAAACCGAAGTGAATTATATCAATGCTCATGCCACCTCAACCCCACTTGGCGATATGAGCGAACCAACCGCTATCCACTCCTTTTTCGGAGAGCATGCCAACCATATCAAAATGAATGCCACCAAATCTATGATAGGGCATTGCCTTGGGGCAGCTGGTGGTGTGGAGGCGATCGCGACCATCATGGCTATCAAGACTGGAAAACTACATCCCACGATCAACTGTGACCGCCCAGAGCCCGGTCTAAAGGGTATAGATATTGTAAAAGATCATGCAAAAGACCACAAAATCAATGTGGCGATGTCCAACTCCTTTGGCTTTGGGGGGCATAATTCTACCGTGGTCTTCTCTCCCTATAAAAAATAAATTTTTTATAAATATCGTCTAAAAATGAACATTTTGCCTGCCTAGGTTGTCTAACAGATAAAGAGTTGCGGTGATCGTGCCTCCGCTTCCCTCGGGCAAAAGCATCTATTTATTGAGGCCGGGACGGTGTTTCCCACATGCGAATGACTTCATGGCCGACAAGCTAGCACCATAGCCCATATGGGGGATAAGTGGCAGATGGAGCGATTGTTTCCCTTCGAGGGAAAGACCGTTTTGGTTGGCGGTATCATATGGATCTCCTTCGGGTCTCCGAGGGGCGCAGATCTTGTGGGGGACGGAGTCTTAACCCCGAGCTTAACCGAAACGCGTATGCTACGCTTCGTTTGCCACGCACGTTTTTTTCCTGCACTAGCCGCTACATTCGTAGTGGTTTTTTTTTGCCAAATCTTTACTATGGGGTTATGGCAAGTCCGACCGGAAAGGCATCTCCTGAAGATCAGAAACGAATCGAAGAGTTGCGACAACATATCGAAGAATTAATAGATGAAATGACATTCTACCAGATCAGGTGGGATTCTTTGGTACGTGAAGGAAATGTCGATGCTTCGAGAGAGCTAAGGCAATTTGATGAGGGTTTCGCCGAATTACAAAGTGAGATTGTCGATCTGCAAAGACAGCTGCACACGTTAGAGGCAAAAAATACAGGGATGCAGGTTCCTTTCATTCTTCTAGAAGAATCTACCGAAGAGAAGGAAAGAAAAGCACGTATCGTCAAGGAAGAGAGCAGTGAGTTGATTGCTCTGCAGCACAAAGAGTTTGATTGCATTGAGGAGATTGAGAGATTAGAGGAGAAAAGAATGCATGGAGATGCAAGTGCAGAAGAACAACTCAATGCATGTAGGACGCGCCTTGCCTACATCCGCAGCGAAATAACAGCTATCAGACAGCATTGATTATGAGGGCAAAGAGAGTTCATGCATTTGGTATCATTCCCATAAAGAAGAGGAGGGTTCTTTTGGTCCATCATCAAAAGGGGCACTGGTCTTTTCCAAAAGGGCATGCAGAAGAGAACGAAGATCCAAAAATGACAGCTGCGCGTGAGTTAAAAGAGGAGACTGGATTAGATGTGATCCGTTTCTTGGAGATTCCTCCGATAGAAGAGGAGTACGCGTTTGACCTCATACGAAAGAAAGTGACCTATTTCTTTGCAGAAGTGGAAGGAAAATTACAGCTGCAAACAGCAGAAATTCAAGAGGCTCGTTGGGT
>JBJXGG010000068.1:0-6348 GCA_046153495.1 Chlamydiales bacterium | reverse complement strand
TCCCAAGGAAAGACTCAGCCCCTATCAGAACATCCATAGCCATCGTCTCCTTCCCCTCCTGAAACCACTTGTTATAACTGTCAAAGGGATCGTACGGCCCGTCGACTTGGTAGGTAGTCAAAAAGGCGAAAGGCTCCCCATCACCATATCCAACCCAATGCTCAAATAGACCATCACCATTATGCCGCTTCCCCTCAAAAAACAGAGCGAGATTGTTTAATGTATAAGCGAGACCACCCTCATAAAAATAGTCGCGGACATGCTCCTTTTCCAGCCAATCTAAAACAAGGTCTCGCTGATTCTCGGAAAGAGTCAAAAAGCTTATTTCCACAACATGAACCATACTCACACAAGCCTATTTTTTTCAGCACAATTTAGACGAATGGTATAGTTCAAGTTGGGGGTGGTGAATAGTTACTGAGGGAATTACAAAACTAACGATCTAAAGCAGCGAAAAATGGCGGGCATCTATCAAGGACGATTTTTAGACCATTTTTGCTACTTTAGGTCGTCAGTTTTGTAATTTTTTGGCTCTTTCCCTCAATTCTGGTTCACTTTTGGGCAAGCACTTTCTTACCTCTACGCCTTTTGAACTCTTTACTGATGGATTGTTACATCCGTCTATGTGACCAACTTCATCAACTGATCCGCAGCCAGAACCAACACGCCAAACATCAGATGGCAGGCTACTTTGGTAGCCCCACGCACCCGTAATTTGTTCGCGCCAAATTCGTCTTTTAACCGAGCATTGGTTCTCTCCGCTGTGGTCCGCTCGTTATAACGGAGTTCTTCTGGAAACTTGAAGTGCAAAGTTCTCCGAGCCAGTGGTTCTGCTTCGAGATCTCTCTGTAATTCTTGATTCTGCCGCGGATTCTTATCAATTAGGGGCACGTGCCAAAGTGACCGACTGTGTTCAGCAATGGCATCAACATCATATCCGGCGTCCATCAGGTCATAGCAATTTGTAATTTTTCGCGCTGGCTGTTAGCGTAGTCAGGGGAATCGCAACTTGACTATCGTTCAGAGAAGCCGATGTCACCACGACGCTAACAGGAATGCCGCCATCTATAGAGTCCAGATGCAATTTGTATCCCGTCCAATACATTGTGTTGCCCTTGCTATCTTTTTTGGCTCCTTTATGGTTTTCTGCTTTTCAATACGAGTAGGTTCTAGAAGAGGGCTTTTTTCCCCTTTTCTAGGACGACCTTTTTTCTTCTTGGCAGCTGTTTCCGAACCTGGTTGATCATTGTTGCCTGATTTTACATCGCTTTTTCTACAGGGCCTTGCTCGAGCTCCAATTGCTGTAGAATCTCGAGAATTGTGTAAAACCACTTCTCCACCCACTGTTTTCGCGATTCAAGCATCATGGGTTTTCTGAGGAAGGTTCGTTTCAGCAAATTCGGAAAATGCTCTTGAAAAAGTCGATTCGCTGGGAAGCTGTCGTAAAGACTCCCAGCCACAGATGCGTCTCATGTTTTTATCGGTTTTGAGTCGTTCCATCAGACTGACTGTTGACTCCATATTGTAGATCATTTTCGCAACGTACGATCGAGCTATGGCTGATTTGCGTTTTTCTTAAGAAACCCCCGAAAAATCTTTCTGACCTGTTAGTTTTGCAATTCCCTCTACTGGTTTAATTTGTTAACAGTCCCATATAATATTGATTTAGCAATCTGAATGTCCTGCACACTGATTCCAGTGAGATCCGCGATAGTGATCTCCTGCGAAGAGTGCCTCCGTAAAGAATGGTCTTGGATGATCTCACCCAATTCCACTAGATCCGCTTCTCTAATAATGCCCGCCTTATAGGGATGAGATGCCTCGCCATGATCCAAACATTGACTTTTGGAGTCAACCGCACAGATATCCGCTATTCTAAAAATATTTGGATCAAGCTCTTGTTTCCCTGGAGCATCAGCACCCACCGCTGTAATATGCGTGCCGGGCTGCACATCTTTTGCTAAAATGAGAGGTTCTTGGGCTGATGAGGTTGTGATCATCAAATTGCATGCTTTACATACTTCAGCAGGAGACCCAACTTGGCGCACCTCAAATCCCTCGCTTAACATCTCCTCAATGTAATCATGCACTTTTTGATTGCTACGCCCCCAAATTACTACATCCCGACACTCTGTATGATTTTTTAATAAAGAGAGCTGTAAACGTGCCTGAGTTCCTGAACCTATCACACCGATTACTGAAATTTCCTTGGGCGCCAGGTATTTTGCAGCAATCATACCTGCTATTGCTGTGCGAAGATTGGTAAGGTAACCCTCATCCTGCAAAAGAGCTACTGGCACTCCAGTCTCTGCATTAAAAACAAGGATCATACCATGCACTTTTGACTTATTTTGCGGATAGGCGCCTGCAATTTTCACAACAAAAACTTCATCTCCCTCAATCCATCCATACTTGATATGGACCTCACCAAAATCCTCGCCTATTTTCATATACCCTACAGGTGGGGCTGTAACTTTTCCCTCTGAAAAAAGCTTAAAACCCTCTTCCTGCATTGCAATGGACTTTTTTAGATCTAGATGCGACTTAATCTCTTCCAAAGACATTATTTTCATTTCAACTGGCCCTATCTATCTCGTAACTATTCAGGTAGGCAGTGTAAGCTTAAACTCTTGATTCTTAGGTGCATATTTTTTTCCAAAAAATGCGAGCTCATAGCCGAACAGGCGCTATTAGTGAGCATTTTTGGAAAAACAGATGCCATAAGCATCTGATTTTAAGCTTACACTGCCTATCTGAATAGTTACTCTATCTCCATCTCCCCTTTAAAGACTGTGACAGCTTCACCGGTGATAAGCAATCGATCATCTAAAATCTCTAGATCAAGCGTACCCCCGCGTTCTGAGACCTGGCGGGCTTTAAGATGTTGTTTTTTCAGTTTTTTAGACCAATATGCTGCTAAGCAAGTATTTGCAGATCCCGTTACTGGATCTTCGGGGATATCAAGTTTCGGAAAAAACCCTCGGTAAATGTAATCAAATTCACCTGATTTATCTTTAGCGGTAAGCAAAAACCCGCTCTCAATAAGAGTACCGATTTTGTAATAATTAGGATAAAAGAGACGGACGGTTGTATCATCTGAGACGACAACCATACAGTCTTCCCCGTTCGACCCAATGTACTCTGGAATCAACCCTAATATCTCAAAAATTTGTTCCGAATACTCTATTTTTTCCTTAGAAGGTTGCAATGGAAAATTCAATGTGTATCCTTTTTTATTCTTGATAACGGTTAAGGGACCACTTCTACTTTTAAAAACAATTTTATTATTTTCGATTAATCCTTCCTGCCAAAGAATATGAGCGGCTGACAAGGTAGCATGCCCGCACAAATCCACCTCTGTATTGGGAGTAAACCACCGTATTTTCCATTCGGAACCCTTGGTGACAAATGCTGTTTCAGAGAGATTCATTTCCCTGGCAATTTTCATCATAAGAGCAGGAGAAGGTTCTTCGTCAAAAATAAACACTGCTGCAGGATTTCCGCTGAAAATTTTATTCGTGAATGCGTCGACTTGCCAAAAAATCATGTGATATAACAGCTAAATTACAGAGAGATAGAAGGTATAGCAGCAGTCGGACTTGAACCAACGACCCACGGATTATGATTCCCCTTCTTCCAATAACTCTGAATAAAAGAGAGTTAACCAGAACCACTTTTCTCTCGCAAGCAGATTTGAATCCTATTCCGACGAGTTCAGGAATTTTCTCGTTCTTTCCAGTCATTTGCGGAAAAAATGCGGACAAAAACATGAGCTGAGCTGGTTTGAACATGAGTAATACCAAGAATTTTTTCCAAACTTTAATCGAAAAATTGTTATGCTGCCTTACAAACTAAAACACTTGCTCAATTTTTTCTTACAAATCAGTTAATATCAGCGTGGGAGCGTGAGGTAGTATGTTTAAACAGGCATACCGATTTGATGATCAAACAGGATTTTACTTTGATGCTTATGATAATAAACATGTTGCAAAAGGAGGAAGTTTAGCTTGGCGTCTTAATAATCCAGGTCTTTTGCATGCTCATGAACCTTTTATTAAAAAATTTAATAGAATTGGTGCACATGCACTATTTGTTATTTTTCCAAAAGTAGCATACTATTTGGTTGGCTTTGAAACCCTGCTTTCTAAATCAGAGGCTATCTCTTGGGTAGATGAACATCGTTTAGACGCGGTCATTGTACACAAAAAAAATGGGACGATTTACCTCAGATCTCGTCCAGGTCATCATCTAAACCAAATCCATCTTACAAACGATGAATACGGAGAAGAAACTGAATTCGAAAATGCGATCAGGGATATTGGAAATAAAAAAAATGGACAATGCATTTGGGGATATATAAACGGTGTTTGGAATACAGATAAAGGGGCCGCTTCTACAACGAAGCTTATTTCAGAGTTCACTGAAGACGAACAAGTCTGGTCGTAACTATTCACCACCCTCTTACGAGGGCGGTGAATAGTTACCCGAAATATAACCTTTGTCTCCAAATAGCTTGCCCACAATGCGTTTTGAGAGCACTTCCAACATTGATACATCTGCAACATGTCCAGGCGTAAGCAGAAAAGACAGAATTTCTCCTTTGTCATTGATGATCAAATTCAATTTAAATCCGTAAAACCAACCGGCTGTTGTCTTTCCTCTTGTTGCAATCCCTTTGAATACTCGATTTCTAGAGATTCTTTTGTTGTGGCACACTGCAATGGAAGTAGAATCTATGAATGCTATCCCTGTCAGGGTACCCTTTCTCACCAGGAGATAAACAAATAAAGGCACTCACAGCAACTGCATGAAATGCACAAACCTACTGTAGCTAATGAGTTTGGGAAACTCTCCTTTCAATTTCTGGCATACTAATGAGTAAAAATGTTTAAATGTTCTGAAATTTGATTGATGAAAGAGAATCACGATGGTCATCATCTCTGACATAGATAATTCGGGCTCTGGTCCTGTTCGTGGCTTACTCGAGCCAATAACATGTTTGCTTCATTCCTTGTCGAAGGATATCCAAAAATCGTCTACTGAGCAAAATAAAGTAGTTAAGTCGTTCATCTTTTGATCTCCTTGGTAACATTTTGTCTTTGTAAACAAATGTTTTACCTCATAGGAGATCTTTTTTTCATTCTTTTTTTTGCTTATGCGCTAGTAGCTCAGCGCATTAAACCAAAAACTCAGGTTATTAATAGATCGCGCGAGAGTCTGCCTAAGGAAACCATTTAATTTTTTAACCCATCACTCTATACTGGTTCCCTGCAGTGCTTTGAGATATCAAGATCGGATAAACTCAATTGAGTAAGACCGAGAGCATTTTTCTCTAAATCCTAAAAGCCTTGCAAAACTGTACAATATATTGTACCATTATAGATGAAAGAGCGAGCATACCAGATACACCGAGTGCCTGAATTTCGTGACTGGTTTGATGAACAAACAGAAAAAGCGCGAGTTCAAATTGACGATCGTTTATCTAAGATACAAGACGAGGGATACTTTGGCGACCATAAATCAGTCAGTGACGATGACGAAATTTTGGAACTAAAGTGGAAAAATGGCCGGCGTATTTATTTCGCTCATATTCCTGAGAGAAAAATCCTAATATTGTTAGGAGGGAACAAAAATGGGCAAGACAAGGACATCCGTAAGGCGAAAAGCCTCTACAAAAAGTATACAGCGTAAAAAAGCTTCACGTACTATTAAGTCTGGCATGGGCGTGGATAGTTATGATCCAACTGAGGCTTTGCTCGATGAAGAACGCATTGGGAGAGCAATTTGGGAATGCTTGAAAAATGGTGACTCAGAGGGGGTCATTGAAGTTATTCAAATTCACTTAGAAGCATATAACAAAACTCAATTGGCGAAAGAAGCACACTTATCCAAGACAACCTTATATCATAGTCTAAGAAGCAAGAACCCAACGATTAAAACCTTGGCTAAGCTTGTACATGCTTGTGTATAGCCATTTCTCATTTCTTTCGTTCGTTGTTTTAATCTTAAAAAGATGTTGAACAGGCTCTAAGTGTTGTGATTTGCCTCTATTTGTGAGGATGAGTGAATTGCACTTCCCCCAATACTCCCACACAAGGTTTAAATTGATAGTTTATTTTTGAGATAAGACAGAAAAAATGCGTGAAATATGCGTAGTGTGGTTAATGTGCATAAATGTCTCTGGTTTGAAGTTACTTGTCCAGAGTCACTTAAAGGAAGTAGCGGCAGTCGGACTTGAACCAACGACCCACGGATTATGATTCCGTTGCTCTAACCAACTGAGCTATGCCGCCAAAAAAAAATCGAGCCTAGTTGCCTAGGCTCTATCTTTAAAAAAATAGCGGGAGA
>JBJXGG010000092.1:0-6816 GCA_046153495.1 Chlamydiales bacterium | reverse complement strand
TGACAGGGGTCTCCTTGCCCTTGTTGGGACTCTTTGCCATGATGCTCTTCCAAGGTGATTTCCGCACTTTTTTTAACCAAACGGGACGAGTCACGGGTTGGGTTATTCTTTTTGTTATCCAGATGATCCTCGGCCCTTTCGGCTCACTTCCCCGATTGATTACTTTAGCATACGCAACACTCAAGCCGTATCTCCCAGAATTTATCTCCCTAGTAGGTTTTAGTATCGTCGCGTCCGCTTTGGTGGTGCTGTTTTCTCTACGCAAAAATAAAATTGTCGATCTTTTGGGAGTGATTTTAGCTCCTATTCTTCTACTCTCTCTAGGGGCTATTTTGGTGCTCGGTTTGATCCATCACCCCGATCCTCAAGTAATCAATGCTACTGCCCTCTCAGCCACTATGACGGGCTTGAGCAGAGGGTATAACACCCTCGATATGATCGCCTCATTTATCTTTGCTCCTCTTGTCTTCACCTATTTTAGACGTGATGAAGGAGACGAAAATACACCGGAGGGACGTAAACATATCATTAAAAAAATGTCTATATCCTGCTTGATTGCAGGTGGCTTGCTCGTAATAATGTTTGCGGGTCTGACTATGCTTGGTTCTTACTATGCTCACATCTTACCTGCCCACGCTCCTGAAGAAAGACTTGGGCTGATCGCGATGCATCTTTTGGGTCCTGCGGGGGCTCTTTTCTCCTGCGTCGCGATTGCTCTTTCCTGTTTGACAACCGCTATACCGATCGCGGCGATCTCAGCTGAGTATGTACAAAGCGAATTTATCAAGCGCAAAGTGCACCCAATCATCCCTATTTCCATACCTCTCGCGATCTCTATTATTCTCGCTAATATGGGCTTTATGGGTATTGCAAATATGCTCTCGCCTATTTTGCAGATACTTTGCCCCGGCTTGATTATTCTCTGTATTCTGAACATCTTCTACAAGCTCTATGAGATGCGACCTAGGAAGACGCCTGTGTACGCCGCCTTTATTCTTTCCTTAATCGGTTACGTAGCAATCCGCATATAGCCGATTAAATTCAGGTTTTTAGGCTTTCCGGCAGTTCGGATAGAATCGCTTTTAGTGCCTTTGTATACCCTTTTAGCGAGTGGTACTCTCGATAGTGTCTCTGCATGGCCGCGATTTTTTTGGAGATGTGTGAATCATGGGCCAATTCGTAGATTTTTTCCCAAAGATCGTCTTTGCTCCAATCTAACAGCAATTCAGACAAATCATGCTTTTCCAGTTCAGAAGCAATCCAGCTCCCCTTCCTTGTAACAACTACTTTGCCTGCAGAGATCGCTTCAATAAATATCCCCGATGTTCTAGAATAATAGATGTTGGGATCGTATGGCATGAGGATCACAGCACTTAAATTCATCTGCTCCTCGTATTGCTTCCGAGTAAGCACCTTGGGCAAATAATGCAAAACGATTTCCCCTTCTAGAGAGAGCTCTTCAGAAAGAGCAAGAGCAAGCGGTACTCTACTCCTTTTCCGTACAATCAAACGAATAATCTCTTCTCCCTTCTCCTTTCTAGGAGAGCCTACCCACCAAAGCTGCAGAGGATCAGAAAGGGGCTGTGTAGTAAGACCTTCTGTATGGGGCACCGGGAGCAAGTGCACATTTTGATGCAAAAGCTCTTGATAATAGCGAGCAATACGATCGGTGTCCGTGCAAAAAAGAAGCCTTTTCTTGAGCTGTTTTTGCATGAGTTGAAATAGCACGGTATAGATCTTGATTTTCCACGAAGAGCAACCATGCCCCGGTAAATCCGAACGGAAAAAAAAGAGGAAGGTGTCTTGTTTTTTAAAAAAGGAAAAACTGAATACTAGAGCAACAAGATCAATTATTGTATAAGATTCTAAGAAAAAGCAGCGGGGTTGTTGTGCTTTTTTGCCAAAAATTTTTGCAAAATCCCATGTTCTCACGAACAACTGCCCTCTTTTTTTCTCTTTCCAATGAAGAGTCCTTTTCCAATCGTTTGGCAGATCCTCAATAGGGCACTCTACGTTAGTAGAACCCACGTAAGGAATCTTGAGTTGGTACACAGCCTCACGAAACATCTTATGATAGATATAACGGTGTCCCTCCTCTCCATATAAATGGGTAATCAAAGCATGAATCATATTCTTTTCAACCAATACTTCTCGCGATCGATGCCTACAAATTTGGCCAGACTCTTCTCTAAAATCTTACGACACATAGGAAACAAGTATTTCCAATATCTCGGCCTTTTGATGAGATCTCGATAGATCGCTCGAAGGCCAAATTGCCTAAATACCCCTGAAGTAATGATAAGGCGATATCTCTTTTCATCTTTTTCTAATAGTCGTAGCAGCTGGAACCACATTTCTCGTTTCTTAGTGATAGGAGCACTCCCTCCATATGAGAGAGCATGTTTGCGCTGCGCCACTAACTGTTCATGCATATACACCAGGCCATACCTAAATGCGATCTGATGTACAATCCACCAGTCACAAATGGATCCAATGTTGTCATTAAACGGAGCATATTGTCGAAAAATATCGGTACGCACCACAACTGTATGACCCGGGATCGAGAAATCGGTGTGAGAAAAGAGTATATATACTTGAGAGGGCGAAAAGCGACAAGAGGGAGTATCCAAAAGAGGTCTCACTTGCAATAGAGGAGAGGGATCTGCTTTTGTGAAAAAAACATCATCAGAACAATACAGTTCCGCATCCGGAAATTGCCGAAGATAGACAAAAACTCGCTCCACTGCTTGAGGTATCATGTAATCATCTGAGCCCAAAAAGGCGACATATTTCCCCCTTATATGCGGAATCAACATATTCATAGCGCCCGCAGGACCTAAATTTTTTTTAGTAGAGAAAAACCGAATAGCAGTATATTTGACACATAATTTCTCGATCACTGCAACACTGTTATCTGTGGATGCATCATCAAAGATCAGAACCTCGAAATCACAATAACTACAAAACAGAGAATCAATCGCCTGCTCAAGAAATTGAGCATAGTTGTAGTTCGGAACAATAAAAGAGAGTTGTACCATTACTGCTCACAAGTCGTGAGAATGCAAAAACATTGCAAACCCTCTCCGCACCCAAACTCGGTGAGTCGCTCCCCTGAGGTTGCCGTGAGACCTACTTGAGAAATATCCAAAGAGAGCGCATCCGCGATGCTCTGTCGCATCTCTTTATTCCGCTTCAAAAAATGAGGACGCTCTCCTTCAATTGTGAGGGCAACATGTTCAATCTTTTGCCGACCCAACGTTTTGACAGCTTCATCCAAATAGACGCGACTACCGGTAATTCCTGTATTCTTCAGAATCTTATCCGCAATTTCTCCCAAAATCAGCACACCGGTCAAAGAAGAGATTGCATTACAGATAGCATGAAAAACCACATCGCCATCTGAATTTGCATGCATCCCAGGAACATCGTGAAAAATCAGCCCCGCTACTACACAAGGCTTCGTAGCCTCTTCCGAAAGAAAACGATGACTGTCCTGTCCAATGCCCGTTCGATATCGCATGCCAAAACCATAGCAAAACCTCCCACTTTTAGAACAGTTTTATTTATAATTGATATCATTCGCGAAAAATAAAGATACAAATTCATAGCATCTTAGATGCCGCGAATTTGTATCTTTATTTTTTGCTCTTGGTATGACTATAGCCGATTAAATGGAGATTTACGACAAAAAAAAAGCCGCCGGATTTCTCCAGCGGCTTTATCTATTCCCAGCATCTATATTAATAGACGTGAGTGCTTTCTGTGTCGACTACAGGAGTCTTCAAGCTGTCAGACGTAATCTTCGCCTCACCTCTCGCATCCCCTGCAGAGACTCCCTTCACCGTAATGCAGAACTCTACCGACTGCTTCGGTGCCAATCTATCGATCGGAGCAAACTCGACTACCTGACCATTGATCGTTCCAGTGGTAGGGCCGTTGGCCTTCTCTGGCTGCAACTCATTAGTGAAGTTAACGACGAGTTTAACATTGGTGTCTTCTGCCGATCCTCTATTTGTGACGCAGATGCGATACATCGCTGTCTCACCGACACAGACGGGATCTTTCGTGTCTACCATACACATATGTGTCGCAGGGATTCCCTTCCAAAGAGTGGTCGCCTCAGCACAACAGGTGCAAGGTCCGCAGTCAGACTGGCTTGTCACAGCCACTTTGTTCGTGATTTTACCAGGGCTTTGTGATCTCACTGAAATCTTCAAAGTTTTGGTCTCACCCGGGCAAAGTTGTGGAAAACACCACTTCGCACGGTTACAGCAGATCTGCGCTCCAGGAGCCTCAACGATTGTTGTACCGTTTCCAGAGACGTCATCTACAACGATGTCGCGCAATATGATATCACCTGGGTTAGTCAGTGTAATGGTATATTCCACTGTCTTACAAATATAAGCCCAGGCGGGTCCAGTCTTAGTGACTTCCACACAAGGCTCATTAACCAAAGTGGTCGCTTCTGCTGAACACTTAGGGCCACCGCAGTAACTCACAACCGCTGTGTTCGTCACACAGCCTGCTTTTATCGCTGTGAAATTTAAGCAGACTCGCTTGCAATCTCCTGGACAGACAGTTCCCAAATTAAACGAAAGACACTTCAATCCACTGTTGTGGCAAAGACCTTCTGGGACGATATCTTGTACGACTACATCAAAAGCAGAGGCCGAACCGCTATTGGAAACTTCAATCATATAACTGACCGGGCAGTTGATACAAGCGCATTCAGGTCCTGTCTTTTTAATACAGATCACGGGCTGAGAGCAGTTGGTGTAAGCACATAGCTGAGGACACGCACAAACAGTCGCAGCAGCCAAACAGCAACCCTCTTTCATAGGCTTAATCCAAACACAAACACGCTGTGTCTCTCCACACTTCATGTGTGGGAACTCCCAATGGAGCGAATTATCCTTATCAGGAGTAGCCGGAGGATCACTCTTCACAAACTCAGAGTCACAAGGTAGCGTTTGATTTACAGTTACCCCAGCACACTCTTTGCGTGCAGTAATCAGAATTTCCACAGGATAGGGAGAACCTACCGTAGCAAACTCTGGAGCACGTTGACATAATTCCACCACACAATCATCATTTGTGCGATAGGATCTCATACCACCGTAACATCTCTCCATCGGAGCTTCACAAGCATTCGTTCCACACCCTGAAGGGCCACATGGGGCAACGCCAGGGTTACAAGGAAAATAGGGATTCTCTTCAGGAGCACAAGGCTCTACACAAACAGCGGCAGGTGTACACTTCTGCTGAGGCATCGCACAAGCATTAGAATCTGCCGGAGAGCAAGCAGGCTTGCAAGGGCTACAGTTTGCCGGAGGGCAAGCAGGCTTGCAAGGATTACACTTAGCCGGGGGACATGGGTCGCACTGAGTAGGGCACTTCTTACCACAGGAAGGGAAGAAACAGTCACACCAACTCCCACAGCTAGTCATTACAAGCAGGCTCGATAACATGAGACCTGCAAAGAGAGTACGCATGGTCTTTACCATTTAGAAACTCCTAATTGATTGATTTAATGATTCCTTTCCCAAGTGATAAGGATAGAAATGCTCTTTTCGGCACGAACTCATATTTTCTTTGAACACTCCTAATTAGATCCGGGTTCTAGGAAAAATCCCTAGAACCCGAATACATTTCTACCTTAAGGTCATTTACATCCTGCTATTTTCCGTTGCCATTGCCGCATGGGCTGCACTTCGGAGGACATGGAGCGCACTTAGGTTGTTTGCAGCTAGGCTGGCATTTAGGTGTCTTACAGCTAGGCTGACATTTTGGTTGTGGGCAAGGTGCACACTGGTTCGGTGCGCATGGCTTCTCACATGGTTGTGGACATGGTTGTGGACATGGTTTGTCACAGCAAGGATTTTGGAACCAGCCACATGGATCACAGAAGCAATCCGAGAACTTGTTACATCCTGCCAAGCTAAATACGCCCACAATGAATAGGGTCGCAAAAGCCATCTTTAAGTGTTTCATATGAAACTCCTTCCGTTAATTTAAGGTTCGAAGCAATAATTTTTGCCTGTCTTTCACAGACATCTGTACATATTGTACAGTCCTTTGTCTCCATTATCCTTTGCTTTCAGAAAATTATCAAACCTTTTTTATAAGACAACTAATGATAGTTACTTTTATTAACTACGAATTTCAAAAGGCTTGGAACTATTCTCTGATTGTAAACGCGTTACGAAATCTTAATTGAGTTTTAATAATGTAATTTTTTTTCATCTCTTGGTTGCAATATTCAACAATCTTGGGTAAATTGTTGTTGAATTATTGGATCATGAACGGCAAACTCCTCTAACCTCTTCCTAGAAAAAGCGATAGAAAAACATGGATATATTACACGTCAAAGGACACTGCAAACTTAAAGGCACAGTAAAAGCGGCAGGAGCCAAAAATGCGATGACCAAACTCCTTGTCGCCTCATTGCTCTCGAATAAGAAGTGTATTTTCCACAATGTGCCGAATATTGGAGATGTCCAAATCACCGTCAATCTTTGCAAAGAGATTGGTTCTGAAGTGAAATGGGATAGACAAAAGGGAATCATCGAGATCATCACAAAAGAGCTCAAAACCTCTTATATCCCGCAACGCTTCTCAGGGGCAAACCGCATCCCCATTTTAATGATCGGAGCCTTGATGGGACGCACTTCTGAAGATATTATTATTCCGACGGTCGGAGGAGATGCCATCGGCATCCGTGCTGTGAATTTCCACATCGACGCTCTCCGCACACTAGGTGCTTCGATTGAATATCGGGAAATGAAGAAAGAGGGAGCGTACCTTGCACACGCTCAT
>JBJXGG010000056.1:0-3226 GCA_046153495.1 Chlamydiales bacterium | reverse complement strand
AACCTCAAAGCCACCCGAAATACTCTCTCCCACCCGCTGTGTAGGAGAACCAGGAAAGATCCATTCAGGATGTTCCCTCTCCATTTTCTCCAAGTGGAAAAAAAGCTTGTCAAACTCGAAATCAGAGATAACAGGAGCATTCTCTATATAGTAGTGACGGTGATGCTCCCAGATCTCTTCACACAACTTACGGTAGGCTTTTTCATTCATTTCAGATCGCTAGCACACCGAAATCCATACGTTCCATTCATTGTTCCAGGATTATTACGGTGCCGGTGTGAGCAACGCATATCCTCTTTCAAGCTCTTCCAACACCCTCCGCGTAACACGCGGTATACACCCTGCAAAGGCCCTTTGGGGTTATGCGGCTCTTGCACAGAAGTCTCATAGTAGTTATAGCCATACCAATCTTGACACCACTCATAAACATTGCCCGAGATATCATATATTCCAAACGGGTTAGGCGCATAGCTCATCACAGTCGTCGCATCAGAACTGAAGAAGTTCGCCTGGTTCTTCTCAATATTCGCACCCGTCGAGTAGTGGTTGTTATCACGTCCACCCCGCGCAGCTATCTCCCATTCCGCTTCTGTAGGCAATCTCTTGCCTACCCACTTCGCATAAGCCACAGCACCATACCAGGTTACCCCGACCACTGGATGGCGAGCGTAACCCGATTCTATTGAAACACGCCCTCCTGTCCGATTCAAACGAGATTCCTTTAAACGAATCAAATCATTATAGTTCTGGTCTTTTTCTCCCCCCATATAATCAATAAAACGGACAAACTGCTCATTTGTGACAGGATGAATATCAATGGCAAAACCGTCTAATTGTACTTTATGCCGCGGTGCTTCATCTCGATTCCCCTCATTCGATCCGCGCATATATTCGCCTGGTGATACCACTACCATCTCTGTCTGTATCGGCTCAATAATCGTCGAGACCTTCTTCTCAGGTTGATACTGTGTAACAACAGGGTCTCGTTGCAACATGGAACTGAGCATCGTAGAATACTGTGGATCCTCTTCAGGCATTATAAACTCCACTGTGGCCTCTGAAAAATCTTTCTTATCTACTATTGTACTATTTTGCGACACAGCAGGCGTGTCCTGGGGAGAAGAGAAATGAAGTTGCGGTGTGAATAGCGGCTCTCGTACTTCATTGGTTGCTACCAGAAGCTTCTCCTCCACTTTCCTTACAACAGGAGGAACGACCTCATCTGGAATCAATTCTTCTTTAATAGCATCCACTGTACAGGGCTCTTCTCGCTTCAATTCAAAGAATGGACGGGGCTGTATTTCTTCTTGTTTGAAATCAGAATATACATGGGGCTGCGCTTCCACTGAGATAGTCTGTATCTTTCTTCTTTCTAACAAAGGACGGAGTTGGGTGGCTCTCTCTTGTGGGTTTGCCTGCAAACAGCTCTTCACTATGCTGTCCCAATCGGTGCGGTAGTCTGGTGCAAGCTTTGACGGCATCTCAAAAATCCCTTCAGGGAATATCCCTGTGATCAGATAATACATCAACACGCCATAAGCGTAGATATCCACAGAAGGCTCTAATTTTGTCTTGACCTTCTGCTCCGGCGCTAAGAAAGCATACCCCTGCAGAAAGGCGTGCGCCAACTTCGAGAGCTTCCCTCCATCGATAGGAGTTGGACTATACCGCTCCTTACTCAAACCCTTCTCACTCTCAGCTGGAAAAAGCTCCAACGCCTCTGTCATCGCCTGAAAGGTACGCGCAAGCACTGCACCTGGATGAATCAGCTTCAACAACCCCAAATCAGAAATAAAGACGTCAATCCCCGGCGTTCCCTTGCCGATCAAAATGTTGTTCAAAGTGAGACAGCCATGCACAACCCCCTTACTATGAACAAAATCAAGCACATCAGCAACCTGACGCGCCACGCTTAGTAACTCCTCTTCGCGCAATCTCTCCTTTCTCCCCGACATATATTGGGCTAGATTAGTCGTCTCGCCAATCGAATCGACGACACAATCTGTCACAAGAAAGTAAATTCCCTCTGAGAAAGAGATGTTGTGGATCCGTACCAAATGGGGATGTTCTAGCGGAGCAAAGCGACTTACTTCTTGCTCAAAATGCTGCATAAAATTGCGATCTTGACATAACTCGCGCGGCAGCACCTTTAACACATAAGGCTTCTTAATAAAGCGATGCTCTGCCAGGAGCACACTGCCCAAAGGTCCCTGCCCAATTTGCTTAATGATCTTATAATCCCCTATGATCTCTTTTTGCATCACTCGACCTCTAATAAAAGTTCTTCTGCTGCTGAAATAGCCTTACTATAGTCATAAAGCTCTTTTGCTCGCGCTAATATTCTCTTTGCTACCGCAAACTTTTTCAACTCTACAGCGGTACGGACATAAAAAAAAATGTCTCCCCGCGTAAAGGCTATCTGGTGGTCCACTAACTTCTGCAAATAGGAGAGCATCATCGCTTCGTTTTTTTCATCATGTGCGAGAAAAATGATCAATCTGTACAATCCGGCGTCTTCTGGATATTGATCCAAAGCACTCCTAAAATATTCCACAGCACGCTTTTGAAAAAGTCTCTTCTCCTCTACATCTGTCGAACGCTGCGCTAAATGCAACCACATAATCCCTTGAGTCTTATAAGCTAAATAGCTCTCTTTAAAATGAGGATAACCTTTGTAGAAATGGGTAAAAAAACGATCAAATTCTCCCAAATTCGCATACCCGGTAGCTAAAAGAAAATTGAGCGCTATATTTTCGGTATCTCTCTTAGCATATTTCTCTATCATCTCTTGAGGCGTAGCTGTTTGGTAAAATGCAAAAGCCTCCTGATACAAAGGATCATCACACAAACTCTCGCCAAAAGGGGTCATTTCTAGAGCGAGAAGAAAAAATTCGAATGCTTTATCTCTTTCTTGATCAAGAAAGTAAGCTTGAGAGAGCCGGTAATAGAGTTCACTCTTTTCTTGAGCGTGCTTAGCCGATTCGAGCTTATATTCACAATCGCGGATTTCCTCTTTCACTCCTTCAAAATTGAGCTGACTTAACAGCAGTGGTACCACTAGAGAGAGCTTCATACCGCACATTCGACCAAAATTTTGACTGGATGTCAACTCTATTGTTGTGGTATGATCCCTTAGTATTTACTATTCTTAAGGATGCTCTTAATGAACCCTCGTACCATTGTCTATGTACTTTTAGTGGCTGCCACCTTCATCGGACTTAATCTA
>JBJXGG010000055.1:0-11386 GCA_046153495.1 Chlamydiales bacterium | reverse complement strand
TTTCTTGAGCAACGTGAAGAGAAAAAAAGAGAGGAGATCATCGCGCGTAAAACTGAATTCGAGAGTAGAACAGCGAGTCTAGAATCTCTGCCCATCGTCTCTTTCGGAAATCAGAAGGGAATACTTGTTGGACAAAACGTTTTGACAATTGCTTGGCAACTCCCTCTGCCTGAATCGATTATACTCCATGACCAAGAGCTTTTTCTGCTCTCGAAGAACGCTGTTCTCAACGGTCCTGCTCTTTATGGTCCAAAAAACTCTTCTGGTCTAGAAATCAGCGCATTGCCTCAAGTGGGGAGTTATGACCTACAGCTCGTCACCTTCGGCAAAACTATAGAGGTCTTTTTGAGTGAATACCAAGATGGTAGCGTCGATGTATTGAGCGGTTTTCCCACTGCCAACGGCTTTGTGCTATACCAAACAGGCTCGCAGTGGCTCCCTGTGGGCTTTTATGAGTCGCAAGGGCGTTCTTTTGTCCCTCTCCAGAGCATTCCCACTCTAACGGATGTAGTCAGCTCAGCTCCTACACCACAACCAACTCTTGTGCGGGGCGATCAGAAGTATTACGTCTTGCAGAACGACTACACTCAATTTGTTTTTAGCAATATCGGCGGGGCTCTGAGCGAAATCAACCTCCCCTTCTATACAGACAAAAATCCTTACAGTGTTGTGAATGAGATTGATGCCGATCGTGAGATTGCAGAAGATTCTCCGCAAAATAACCGCTTCCCCGCTCACCCTTATTATACTTATGACTCTCAAAACGAGCATGAAGAGGGCTCTATTGGGGGTTATTATCCTTTATTACGCCGTTCTCTTGCTGGCAAGAATCTGACGACACTCTCTCCGGAATATTATGGCTTGAACTTGATCTCTGAATATCCTGAGATGGCGGAATTAAACTATACGGTGCAATCCTTTAAAGAGAATCAGATCACTTTTGTCGCGAACCAGCCACACCGTAAGATCACCAAAACTTACACGATTGCGCCAGGTCATGAGGGAGCGCCTTACTGTCTTGATCTTGAGTTGAAGGTAGAGGGTGATAGCCGTGGACTTTGGCTCACCTCTGGTGTAACCGATGTGGAGATCATGTCTAAAGCCTCGACCCCTCGCATACAATACCGCCTTACCCGCAAAGGAAAAAGCGAAGTAGAAAAGCTCACCTTGCCAAAAGCAAAAGAGATTGTAGTGGTCAGTTCCGTGTATCCCGAATGGGTTGTCACCTCTAACGGCTATCTCGGCATGATCCTGGACCCCCTCAAAGAGATTGGACCCGGCTTTAAGGTCCGTACTATCTCCGGGACAGAAGCACCTACACGCCTCTCTCTCATCAATCCCCATTATCAACCCTATCCTGCACAAAAATATCCAGGGTACCAGGTGCTGCTACCCATTCCTTCTACGGGAGGGAGCTTCAAATTTCGTATCTACTCCGGCCCTTTTGAAGAGGAGACACTAAAAGCTGTCGATAAAATCTATGCTAACCCTTCTGCTGGCTATACACCTGACTATATCGCCTGCCGCACGTTTTATGGTTGGTTCTCTTTTATTTCCAAGCCTTTTGCGAAACTTCTCTTTATCGTAATGAGTTTCTTCCACACACTCACTGGCTCTTGGGGTCTCTCTATTATACTTTTGACTCTCTTTTTGCGCCTCGTCCTCTATCCCTTGAATGCTTGGTCCTTCAAGTCGATGCGTAGGATGCAAAAACTCTCCCCACAGATTAAAGCGATCCAAGCAAAGCATAAAAAGGATCCAAAGAAGGCGCAGATGGAGATCATGGCACTGTATCGAGAAAAGAAGGTGAATCCATTTATGGGTTGTTTCCCTATTTTAATTCAGCTCCCCTTCTTGATTGCGATGTTTGACCTACTCAAATCTTCATTCCAGCTACGCGGCGCTACATTTATCACTGGCTGGATCGAGAACTTGACAGCCCCAGACGTCCTTTTCTCCTGGAAAACACCTCTCTTTTTTATCGGGAATCAATTTCACCTCCTGCCCTTCTTGCTCGGAGCTGTGATGTTTGTCCAACAACGTCTCACCGCCGCAATGAACAAGAAATCGTCTGAACTTACCGATCAGGAGAGACAGCAACGAGCGATGGGAACAATTATGACGGTTGTCTTCACTGTGATGTTTTATCATTTCCCTTCGGGCTTAAATATCTACTGGTTATCATCAATGCTACTGGGCATTATTCAGCAATGGTTCACAAATAAGATGTTGGATAAAAAAGAAAAAGAGGTAGAATTGATTGATCCTAGAAAAAAAACTAAAAAGTAATTGTGGAAAACCTTTTTTCTGGTTATTAAATGGCACATGCGTGCATGGGATGAATTTTTAAAAAAGCAAGAGATCGAGCTTGGCAAGGAGACAGTCGACAAGTGGCTCAAACCACTCAGAGTTGTCCGTTTTGATGCCTGCAATCTTTATTTGGAAGCTCAAGACTCCTTCAAATCTCTCTGGTTTGAGGAGCATATGCGCTATCGTATTCGTTCGGCCCTGATCAATAATAACAATAAACCGATCAAAGTCCATATCTCCGTGGTCCAGCAAGAGGAAAAGAGCGTTGTTGCAAAGCGACGGAAAAAAGGAGAGGCCGCACTAGTACATTCCCCTCTTTTCGACCTCACATTTGATGAAATTGATCGCTCCTGTACTTTTGATAATTTTGTAGTCTCTCAGAGTAACCTTCTTGCACATAAACTGCTTTGTGAAACCGCTGAACAAAAAGAGCTCCATTTCAATCCGATTTATATTTTTGGCCGCAGCGGCACAGGAAAAACGCATCTGATGATGGCTACAGCTAACATCCTGATAGAACGCGGGTTAAAAGCAACATATGCACGTTCGGATACATTTACTGAGCATGTGGTCAAAGCAATCCGAACAGGAGAGATGCAGGCATTCCGCAAAGCCTACCGCAATGTAGATGCTCTTTTAATCGATGATATAGAAGTTTTTTCTCGTAAAGGGGCGACTCAGGAGGAGTTTTTCCACACCTTTAATACCCTCCACGTAGAGGGAAAACAGATCATTTTAAGCTCTAGTTGCCCCCCGCAAGAGCTTAAGCACATTGAGCCCCGATTAGTGAGCCGCTTTGAATGGGGCATCAGTGTTCCTCTCCAGATGCTCAATTCTGAAGAGATGCGCACGGTACTTCTTGATCGCTCAAAAAAGATGGAATTTCCCCTTGCAAATGAAATTATCGAATTTCTTCTTGAAACCTTCTCCAATAACACAAAAACATTGCTCCGCGCGCTAGAAGCGCTTGTCCTCCGCTCACACCTCAATCAGGGGTTTGGTAAGGTAGCGCCTCTCACTCTCAGCTCAGTGAAAAAATCATTGGCTGATTTGATCTCGGAGGAAGAAAAACAAGTTATTACCCCAGGCAAGATCATCCGCACGGTGGCAGACTACTATGGGATCAAGATGGATGATATTTTGAGCAAGAGTCAAGCGCGCGAATGCGTGCTGCCCAGACAAATTGCGATGCATCTGTGTCGAAAAGAGCTCAATCTTCCCTTTATGAAAATCGGAGATATATTTTCCCGCGACCATTCAACAGTGATGACTTCAGTCAAGCAAATCCAAAAAGGAATGGATGCGAAAAATCACGAAATCGTACATTCGGTGAAAGGAATTCTAAAGATGATTGAGACTTGATACTAACCTGAGCTTTTACGTTACACTGTCATTAATTTAATATTAATGGGTTAAAATCGTAATACTGCATGATAGCCCAGCTGGTCGATGAGGTACTGGGGAGGGGGTTGACGTACCAACCAAAGGGGATAAAATAGCTCTTACTAGCATAGAGGTAGGCGAGCTCATCTTTTCCCAATGAGAAGAGAGTATCGTATTCTTTTGGGCGACTTTCCTCATAGGTAGGCTCGCTCCCATAACTATCTGTGCGTAAGCTTTTGAGACCAGCCTCCATTCCCATTTCTTCCTTGAGTAATTCTACTACCCAGGCTTTTGTTTCGGGGAGTTGGCAGTAGAAATCGATCAAAGAACGAACGAGATTAAGGGCGCCAAACGTCCGTTCGGCGGAAAGAATTCCCTCTGAGACATCTCTCCCCAATCCATTGCCATCTTGTGCGGAGTAGCCCACGCCCCAAAGCTGGTGATCGGGGCCAAAAAAGCCGCCCCATTGCTTAGTTTTCTCCCAAGCATGAAAGGCAGCCCCCTGTCCAAACCACTCATCGATGGTTCTAGGACCAATAGCCATGATCGTCGAGGTCTGCACATCGACCGCTTTGGGAAAATAGATAGGCTGCCAACCAGATTCATAGGCATACCCTCCTTGCAAAAATACCCCCTCTTCAGGATCCCAGGCATAATTCTTGAAGAAATGCACAATGCCATTGCGAATCTCTTCCACCTCAATCTTGAGTTCTTCTGTATCATCAGGACAGAGAGTCAGTAGCTGATGGAAAATCGTAAGACCCGCATAAAGAGAGGCGTTACTCTCCACAGAAATCTCATATGGATCGATATTTCCTAACGAACCTGTAGTCGTATAATAAACACCTCCAATAGGAGATTGGAGCGCTTTGAAGAGTTTGAGAACGTGCGCTGCATTTTGCATCGATAATCTATCCAAAGGTACATACCCAAGATCGCGGAATCGGATGCAATCACTTTGGAGCGGTCCTATCAAAAAGACCCACGCATTCTCAACAGTAATCGGCTGCCAATCAGCCCAACTCACTTGCCCTGGAGTATCATTTGCAAGATCCCACGCCGAAATAGATTGCTCATGTCCCCTCCCTATCAATCGTACCATATCTGCGATCTTTTCCCATCCATAGAAGAAAGGTGCTTTTGTAGCCCAATCTTCCTCTTCAGAAAAGAGGCTATAGTTTTGGTGTTCGATAAGATCTGATAGAATTTCACCATTGTGGGAAGTGAATCCATCTCGCTCAGCCAATGCGAGGGCGATTTGCCAAGTCGACACATCATAAATATTCATGCCATGGACAACAAGCACATTCCCCTTACCATGCTCATAGTCAGCGCTAGACGTTAAAAAGTTGATGCAACGCTGCACCTCCTCTCTTGTCTCCAAGGTAGCGAAGGCTATGTTTCCTAATAAAATAGTAGTTAGCAGCCTACGCATAAGAAGGCCATCTTAAGAATTCATTATATTAACGTCAACTGTCTCTGGAAATCGGCATAGGCGATCTTTAATCCCTCTTTCAGAGAAATAGTGGCACGCCATCCTAGATCATGAATCCGTGTGCAGTCACTCTTCTTACGAGGCGTTCCATCTGGCTTGGAAAAATCATTCACAATCACGCCGGTAAATCCGACTGTATTTGCCACCATTTCAGCCACTTCTCGTATGGTGAATTCCTCATCAGAGCCAACGTTGATGTGAAGAGAGTCATGATAGGAATCGAGAAGAAAGAGGCATGCTTTAGCGAGATCATCGACGAAGAGGAATTCCCGTCGTACAAGCCCCGTACCCCATAAGGTTACCTCTTCTTGTCCCAATCCTTCATGGAAGCGGCGAATAAGAGCTGGGATCACATGAGAATTTTCACTATGATAGTTATCTCCTGGCCCATAGAGATTTGTAGGCATTGCTGAAATATAATCACGTCCATACTGGTTACGATAAAATTGACAAAGTTTAACGCCAGAAATTTTGGCTAAAGCATAAGCTTCGTTTGTCTCCTCAAGAGGACCTGATAGAAGAGCCTCTTCTTTGATAGGTTGCTCGGCGAGTTTAGGATAAATACAGGTACTTCCTAAAAAAAGCAGGCGATTGATATCTGCTTTGTGGGCTTCGTGAATCAAATGCGCAGCGATCATCAGATTATCGTAGAGAAATTCGGCGGGATAGGTCATATTCGCGTAGATCCCTCCTACTTTTGCCGCCGCGATCACGATCGCATCGGGCCGAGTCCGCCGTAAAAACGCGCGCGTCTGCGACTGCTCGCAAAAATCGACTTCCTCGTGAGCAGGAGTGAGCAGATCCCAGTTGGCAAAACGGGCGATCGCACTCCCAACCATCCCTCTAGCACCAGCAATCAGTAGTTTACGCCTCATGAGAAAGCCTGTTCGTCAGCCACGCACGTACCACCAAAACGGCACCCAAAATCACGAAAGGTATACTCAAACATTGCCCCATTCGCAAGGCAGAGCCTGCTCCCAGCAGATGTCCCTGGTGGATTTTAATAAATTCGACACAGAAGCGGAAAGTGAAGAGTAAAAGAAAGAAACAGCCCGATATAAAGCCGCTGCCTATCTCCTTTCCACGCGCTCTCCATATGGTGTAGAGAGCTACAAAAAGAACAAAATAGAACAGCGATTCATAGAGTTGGACAGGATGGAGTGGCACACCTGCGACATTGTCCATGGGGTGTAGAAAAACAACAGCCCAAGGGAGAGAGGTTGTAATCCCTGTGATCTCTTGGTTGATGAAATTTCCAATGCGGATACACCCTCCTGCAAGGGTGGCTGCGATCGTGAGCGCATCGAGCAAAAAGAGAAAGGTAAGTTCAGGAAAATGTCTCTTCTGCCGGCGCACAAAATAGATTATCGCAACGAGGACAAATAGAGCGGCACCGTGACTGGCAAGCCCCCCCTCCCACACTTTAAAAATCTCTATGGGGTGCGCTATATATTCTGGCAGTCCGTAAAAAAGAATGTAGCCTATTCTTGCGCCTATTACCGCACTCAATGCCCCCAATATCCCAAAACGGTCCAAAAGGGAAGAGGCACGCTCCTTTGCATCCGAAAATGTCCGTTCTGGAGTTTGGAAAGCTGCAGTGAGGACATGTCTAACTACTATGTGGCCTAACATGAATCCTAGAGCGAAAAGACAACCGTACCACGTGATCGGATACCCTATAAAGGGGATTTTGAAACAGACTCTACTGGGATCCCACACTAAGTAGGCTAGACACTCCATCGAAATATTTTCCAGATCATTTGTGGTGAAAAAACAATCTAGATTATATACTTCGTTCAAAAAATAGGCAATATTATGTTAAATGTTCGGCACCGTACTTTGATTCTTATGGCTGGTCTTGTTTGGTTTTTCGTAGGAATTTTTTTACTCTCTATGGGAATCCATCTCATTCAGAAAATGGTGAGCCACCCAGGCCTTCTTTTTCAAAAAAATGGTTTCTCATTAGTGCGGCTCCTCACCCCTGTGTTGCAAAATAGAGGGAATGTGACTACCTCCCTGATCATTTGTGGTCTTGGCATCGGCTATTTTAAGGGGCGCTACGTCTTGGGACGTACCGTGAAGCGACAAACAAAAAGAATCTTTAGCCTTCCAGAGCCCTCTCACATAAAAAATATCTATAGCGTTGGATTATATATGTTAATTGCAGGAATGATGAGCTTGGGCATTTTGATGCGTTTTTTGCCTATCACACCTGATACTAGAGGTTGGGTAGATGTAGCGATCGGAACGGCTCTTATCACCGGAGCTCTCCAATATTTCCGACACTATGAAAAGGGTTAGAAACGCATGAACACTTCCGTCCGATTCAGAGGAGAGCGCCTATGAGTAGCCGCAGTTCAGCTAATGCGCAATCGATATTAGGCATTGGGACCGATATTATTGAGATCGGCCGGATTTCTGAGGCGTATGCACGACATGGAGACCGTTTCTTATCGCGTCTTTTCACTAAAGAGGAACGCAATTATTGTGAGCGCTATAGTAAGCCTATTCCCCATTATGCAGGCCGTTTTGCGGCAAAAGAGGCAATTTTAAAAGCATTAGGAACAGGTCTTATAGGAGAACTCTCTTGGACTGAGATTGAGGTACTTAACAATCGCGACGGAAAGCCGGAGGTGCATCTCTCTCCTCGTCTACAGACTTTATATCCATTGGCACACCTTTTTCTTTCCATCAGCCACTGTGAATCATATGCAACAGCAACAGCAATCCTTGTAGGTTAATTTATGGATCATCGTAAACTCGTTATTATTGGATCGGGCCCAGCGGGCTACACGGCAGCTCTTTACGCCGCTCGTGCTAATCTTTTCCCCCTTCTTTTTGAGGGTTTTTTTGCTGGTCTAGCTGGAGGGCAGCTTATGACCACAACAGAAGTAGAAAATTATCCCGGCTTTCCCGAAGGAATTACGGGGCCTGAGCTCATGGACAACTTCCGCAACCAGTCTCTCCGCTTTGGGGCAGAACTGTTGCGTGAAGATGTCGAGAGCGTGGATCTACAATCTCGCCCCTTCAAAGTGTTCGGAAAAAAGAGGCTGATCTCAACCGACTCGATTATCATTGCCACTGGTGCTACTGCGCAGCGACTAGATATCGAGGGTGCTGGAGAAGAGGGTTTTTGGCAAAGAGGAGTTACCGCTTGTGCGGTTTGTGATGGAGCCATGCCGATTTTTCGTGATAGAGCCCTTTATGTGATTGGTGGTGGAGACTCTGCCGTAGAAGAAGCTATCTTCCTGACGAAGTATGGCCGAAAAGTCTATATGGTACATAGACGCAATGAACTGAGAGCTTCAAAGATTATGGCCGAGCGTGCGATGAAGCACCCCAAGGTGGAGATTTTGTGGGATTCCGTGATCACAAAAATCGAGGGGGATAAAGTTGTCGGTTCTGTAGTGATTAAAAATATGAACACAGGGAAAGAGGAGAAACGAGAGGCAGGAGGAGTCTTTTTTGCGATTGGGCACAAGCCAAATACCGACTTCCTGCAAGGGCAACTGAAAACAAACGCGCAAGGTTACCTACTCGTACAACCTGGATCTACCTACACGAATATAGAGGGAGTCTTTGCGGCTGGTGATGTACAAGACCCCGTCTACAGACAAGCCGTTTCCGCGGCTGGCAGTGGCTGCATGGCGGCTATTGACTGTGAGAGATGGCTTGCTGAGAGAGGACTCGCGTAAAAATCGCGTAATACCATTTATCAGAAGGATTCGTGTAACCATTCGCTTACTGGCACTGCAGCATGTCTCATTACTGAGAGCAGGGTGATTGTTACCGTGTGCGCTCCAGTTGTTTGACAAGAAAACTTACGCCCTTCCAACCCAGGGACAGGAGAGAAGCCGTCAGGATCTAATCGCAACGCTGGCAATTGCCACATTGCAATAGTTTTTGCCTCCTCTGGAGTTGTAGGGGCTATTGTAGCCAAAGCAATTTTTCTTACCGCAACATCAGTACTTTTTGGCTGTGGCGTAACTAAAAAAACATAACCCGGGTATAAAGGAGAGGTCCCTCTCCTTATATCAATTTTCTCTTTTGTGACCCACTCTTGTGTCAAAACGACTCTTTCATGTAACCCAATGTTACCTACAGGTGGTACTCCAAACGACTGCAAACTCATCCTCTTCTCCTTCTCTATCCTCTTATTAGATGCTCTTGGTATAAATTGAGATTGATACTCTCTGGGTGTGCCCAAACCCTGACTTTACATTAACCTAGCGTTAATTTAATAGCAAAAAACCTATCTCTGTGATTTCCTTGCAACACCGACGTAGCCACAAGTGGTTTTAGGATGCATGACAAATTGAAAATCATGCGGCACCTTTCTTGTGAAGATCATCTTCCAAAAGGCACGACTCCACACATTCGGACTAAGCCCTTGGCAATGGAGAACTTCCATACCCTCTTTTTCCATATAGCGCTTCAACTCTTCTGGTTTGATAAACCATTTGAGAATGTGCATGTTTTTTGGAGTATTTTTTACAAATACCTCTACTCCTTTGATCACAACAAGCCAACTGAACCAGTTTCTATTGAACGTATGAAAAAAGAAAAGGCCTCCTGGCTTGAGTACGCGTGCTGCTTGCTGCACAACCAATTGAGGGTCAGAAATATGCTCTAATAAATCCATAGCGCAGACGGCATCAAAAGAGTGTGGTGCAAAAGGAAGATTAAAGGCGTCTGCGACAATGTATTTGACGTTTTTGGTCGTATCTCTTTTTTTGGCTACTTCTAAGCTTTCGACAGAAAGATCGATACCAGTAACACTATGGCCACTTTGTGCTAAAGTATTGGTAAGAAACCCGGCGCCGCAGCCGATATCGAGCACGGCAGAGTGTTTCCCCATATGATGCTCGATTTGCTCCAAGATCCAGGGGTTGCGTGTCGCATTTTCTGACCGTAAAAGGGCTATCGGGTGAGAGGAGGTAGAGTACCACTCGTCATGCAAATCATCATAAAAGTCGTTATTAACTACTTTGGTTTCCATAATACATTCCAATATATTAGTTGATAGATACAAAAAGCTGTGGTCAGGGCAGTTTGGATGGCGAGAAATGGGATAAAGCCACGTGCCCAAAGGAATCCTGCGGATATAAGCATTAATGGGTGATTAAGAAAGAGTATGGCATGCAGCCACTGCTCTTTTGCCCCACAACACTCTTTATGGACGAATTCGTCTTTTGTAACAAAAAATGCGGAGAAAAGCGCTAGGGGAGCAAAAAAGAGCAACATCTTTCGACTATAGGGGAAAAGGAGGGTAAATACAAAGCAAAGAATGATGGTACATGTATCGAGGGGGTGTCCGATCCGTTCCCAACGCGGCAATCCCCGTCTCCAGTGGAAACAAAACTCGTCGATCGGAATGACGATCGACTGAAGAATAAAAGGGAGAAAAAAAAACCACATCGCTATACCTTCTTTAGCAGACTCCCTGCAATGCAAAGACCTGGTCCAAACGCGAGGGAGACGACTAAGGTCCCTGAACTATATTCCTTATCTAATAACACTTCTTCCCAAATATGTGGTAGCGTCGCAGAGGACATATTGCCGAAATTTTTCAACACATGTTTACTATGGGCTATCTGACTTTTATCAAGATGGAGCATGCGACAGATGAAGCTTATGATCCGTGGTCCTCCTGGGTGGATAGCAAAAGCACACTTCTCTCTCTCATAAGGGAGATTGACATCCGCAAATAGACGGTGGATAAAGCCTTCCACCTCCTGTGCAATGTAGATAGGGATCTGCTTTGATAGCGTCATTTCTAACCCCCAATCTTTACACTCCCATTTCATCTCCTCTGTCGTGCCGGGGATAATCTCCTCTCTTGCAGACAAAAGCTGTAACCCTTGAGGCTCTCGTGTCAAAGTGTACTTAATACATCCATCAGCAAAAAGACTCTGTCCGACAAACTGCTCTTCTGAGTGCATAGAGGGATTTAAATGCAGCGAGCAAAACTCTGTGTGCACGACGTCCACTCGCTTTCTTCCTACAGCTAGAAACCCCTGGGCCATCCGTACACCGGGAATCGAAGCGTAACACCCCATGTGATAGGCATGCGTTACTACAGTGGGCCATTTCTTTTCTGCCACAAGCTTCTGCCCAGCGCTCGGTGAATGATATCCCGTGCATGTGACATGGATGATATCATCGGGAGCGCTCTTTTCGTTCTCATAGAAAGTAGAA
>JBJXGG010000048.1:0-5349 GCA_046153495.1 Chlamydiales bacterium | reverse complement strand
TACCTCCCATGAAGCCACTCACATCTGTGAGGGGTAATAATATAGCCATCATAATAAATCCCACAACACCCCCTAACATCAACAAGATCACAGGTTGCGCCAAAGCAGTGAGGCGAGTCGTCGTCTTCTCGACCTCTTCCTCATAGAGCTCGGCAATCTTGGTGAGCATCAATGAAGTATTTCCCCCCTCTTCCCCTATCGCCAACATCCGCGGTACCAAAGGGGGAATCCAAGGAGATTTTGCGAGCTCTCGGCTCAGCAAGCTCCCCTCAATGATTTGCTTTTCCGCCTGTATCACAACCTCTTCTAAAATAGGCTGCTTCATCACATGTCTAGAAATTTGGAGTGCCTGAATAATCGTGACGCCACCTTCGAGCAAAGTACCCATCGTCCTGGCAAAACGGGCAAGAGAGGTCTGGACAATACAGTCACGCACAATCGGCGTTTTTAATAGCTGCAGACGAAACGACCGCTTCCACTTGTCAGAACGAAAGCCAAAAAAGAGCGAGATGATCAGTCCAGAGACAATGGGGATATAATACATCCAACCCTTTGTTACAAAGTGGCTAATACCAAAAACAAATCGCGTAAAACGGTTGACATATTGATCGGCAAAGAGAGCCTCAAGAGAGGGGACTACGAAAGTAAGAAGGACTGCGATCAGCGCAAAAGAGAAAGTGAGGAGGATGAGCGGGTAAATCATCGCTGTGAGGATCTGTTTGCGGAGGCGGTTTTGTTTTTGTAAAAAAGAAGCGAGTTTCTCCAAAGTTTTATCGAGTAATCCAACCGATTCTCCTGCTGCTACCATAGAGGTATAGAGGCGATCAAAGCTGGCAGGAAAGCTACGCATTGCTCTAGAAAGAGAGCTGCCTGCTTTGATTTGTTCGCAAAGAGAGGAGATGATTGTGTGAAATCGTTCATTGTTGTACTGCTCTTCTAACGAAAGCAGGCTCTCATAAAGAGGGACTCCAGCAGAGAGAAGATGGGCAAGCTGGGTCGTAAAAATATTGAGTTGTTCACGAGAGAGCCCCGCCTCTTTTTTCCGGAAAAAAGAGAGCGAAGAGCGCCTCTTTTTAAGAGAGAGAACAAAAACACCTTGTGCATGGAGTTTCTCTTTTGCTTCTCGCAAAGAGAGGGCGGCTAGTTGCCCAGATCGTTTTTTCCCTTGGCTATCGATAAAGCGATATTGATATGTTCCTATCATCGTTACGTTATCCCTCATATTTTCTGGAAACACGTAGCACTTCTTGCGTAGTCGTTATCCCTCCACGCACAAGATGTGCTCCATGTCTTCTCAGTGTGATAAGGCCCCGTTCCATTGCAATTTTGCGAATTTGGTGGCTATTCGCCTCTTTTGCGATGGTAGATTGAAGGCAGGCATCTATTGTCAATAATTCATATAGGCCATGCCTCCCCTTGTATCCTGAACCAAAGCAGTGTTCGCATCCTTTTCCTCTGTAGAGGACACCACCATTGAGTCTTTCTCTTATAAGACCTAGCTCTTCAAGCTCTTCATCTTGTGGGATATACCGCTCACGGCAGTGAGAGCAAACTTTTCTTACCAGCCGCTGAGCCAACACTCCTACGATTGTGGAAGAGAGCAAATAAGGCTCGACGTTCATGTCAATTAAGCGTGGGATAGCAGAAGGCGCATCGTTTGTGTGCAGAGTGCTAAGCACGAGGTGTCCGGTCAAAGCGGCCTGAATGGCGATCTCTGCTGTCTCTTGATCACGGATCTCTCCGATCATCACCACATCGGGATCTTGTCGCAAAATATGACGCAGACCAGTAGCAAAGTTTAAACCAATTTTAGGGTGAACGGCGATTTGCCCAACCCCTTTCATCTTACATTCTACAGGATCTTCAATTGTCATCACGTTGATCTCTTCGTTGAAGATCTCCCAAAGGGCACTGTAAAGAGTGGTTGTTTTTCCGCTTCCCGTAGGACCTGTGACGAGGACAATTCCTTCAGAAAGAGAAATCAGCCTTCTGAACTCATCGAGAGTAGAGGGGAGCATACCGAGTTTGTCGAGTCCCACGACAAAATTCCCTTTATCGAGGATCCGCAATACAATGCGCTCTCCATGCAGCGAGGGGACAGTGCTGACGCGGAAATCGATCTCTCGTCCACCCATACTTAGCTTTATCCGCCCATCTTGCGGGAGGCGATGTTCAGCAATATCTAGACGCGCTAACACTTTGATCCGCGTGAGGAGCTGGTTTTTGTATTCTGGAGAGGGAAAGTGGCGAGGGAGTAAAACTCCGTCGATACGATAGCGAATCTTAAGATCTTCGTCTGAAGGTTCAAAATGGACGTCAGAGGCACCTTGCTGGATTGCTTCGCTCAAAATTAGATTGAGTAGTCGGATGATGGGAGCTTCCGAATCGGTTGTCTCCAAAAGATCATATACCTCACTCTCTGCCTCTGCAGAAGACTCTTTCTCGCTCTCCTCAGAAAGATTGGCAATAAATTGAGAGGTGGTGCCCTCTTTTTGGTGATAGCAAATATTGATCGCGTGAAGAATCGCTGCTTGAGGGGCAAAAACCGTTTTTATCTCTTTGTCGAGCATAAGGCGGAGCTCATCTATCGCATTGATGTTTAGGGGATCCGCAACAGCTACGACAATGTTATCCTCATGCTCTTCGATAGGCAAGACAAGATGTTTTTTAATAAATGTGTAAGGAACTCTTTGCGCAAGATCGGGGAGCAATTTTTCGTCCACAAGAGAATCGAGCACTCTCATCCCTAAAGAGCGCGCCAAAGAAAGAGCGTCTGTTTCTAGCGTTTCTGTCGCACTCATGTTTATCTCCCGTCGTATTCCTCGCCCTTTTGACGATAAGGAGTCGTAAATGTTCCCTTACGTCCGAATAGAGCAGTCATTCCTCCCTCAAAAAAACGTCGCTTTTGGCGCCCTTTTGCTTCAATCAGATGGTGGAAAAACTCCGGCACATCACCGGGGCGCTTCTTCAATTCCTCTCTCTTAATATTGTCGGCATCTTTGATCGGATCGTTGATGATCCGAGGTGTAATGAAGACGAACATCTCTGTACTGCTGTCGCTCATATCATTCGTACTAAATAGCTTTCCTATCCCTGGGACCTCTCCAAGGAAAGGAATGCTATCTTTGTTGTCTTGCGTATTTTTGCGACGCAATCCACCTAAAATCACCGTCTCCCCATCGGCAATACGGACATGGTTTTTGATGTGTCTACGCGTTACATCGGGACGATCGTTGGTATTTTTCTTAGTTGTATCAAATGTGATGTCCGTATCGAGCGTAACAAATCCCGTATCTTCATTCTCGTCGTCGAGATTGATTGTCGGGGTTACTTCGATGATGATACCATACTGTGCGCGGTTATAGAGATGGTTATTCTTATCATTCGCTCCCGCATCGATCGAGATCTCTTCCACAATGGCAAAGCTAGCAGGCGTCTGATTCATTGTTGTGATCGAGGGACTGGCGTTGATCTGCACATCTTCTTGTCCTAGTAAGAATTGGTAGGCAACGTCATATGCCGGCACGCCACTCTTAGAAGCACCGCGGCTCATAAAAAACTCGAGAATTCCAGAACCCGCATTTGTAGGAGACCAACTCATGGCCGTCTTTGCTACATTCGCAGCAGCATCTCCCAAGCGCAATAGGTTGAGGCCTGTTTTATTCTTGTTTGTCATCTTTTTTTCGAAAAGAAGGACTTCGATCTGCACCATTTTTTTCGGCACGTCGAGTTTTTTGAGAAGCTCCTTGATTTTAGGAAGAGCCTCTTGCTCGACCACCATAATAATAGCCCCCGTTTTGAGATCGACGATGAAATTATTCTGTCCATCTGCTGTCTTGTGTGAGTTGTTTCCTGTATGAGGACCGACGAGCTTGGAGGGGACAACGAGTTTACCCTCTTTCTTCTCTTCCGCCTTTACTGCGGCATTTTTTGCCCCCTCAAAAGAGGCTCCTCCTACGAGAAGGTCGTAGACTTTTGCCAATACCGTTGCTAACTCTTCTGCATCAGAATGTTTTACCGTATACCAAAAAACAGTCTTCTCTTGAGGATCCTCTACCTGTGCTTCGATTTCCCGGATCAATTTTTGCGCCTTCTTTACATCGTCTTTTGTTCCCGTCAAAAAAAGAGAGTCGCTGAGATTATCTAATGGAAGTACGCGCAGCGAAGAGCCTTCTTCACAGACGTGTCCACCGTGAAAGGCAGAGAGGAGGATTGTCTCCATCTCTTTGGCGCTCATCTTTGCTAATTGCACCACTTGAAAATCTTGACTGCTGCTGCCTGTTTTTACGAAGGCATAGAGCTTCATCAACTCTTGCACCTCCCTTGCAGTGCCAGTGATGTAGAGCTTTCCGTGGATGATTTCGATGTCTGTGGCTGAAAAGTTGGAAAATTTTTGGAGCACGAGATAGGTGGCACGCGGATCTGCACTATCCGGCGTAAGGACAAAACATATACGAGCCAATGGAGGAAAGAGCGCTAGCTCTTCGGGTTTATCTAAAATAGCCTTTAAGCCTGAAAGGTCGTTACGCAAATAAAAAAGTTCTCTAAGGAACGGATTGTGTTGCTTAATCCCCACGCCATATTGTGCCAATATGAGCTCTAAACACTCTCCCCATGACTCTTTAGGAATAGGCAGATTGGAGTTGAGGCTGCAGTGGATCATCCCGATTTCAGGCGGAACGATATAGAGATAGTCGGGGGCTCCGAAATCCATCACCAGCTCCAGAACAGAAGATTCGGGTTGATGCCATAAAGCATAGGTGTCTGTCGCAGCAGAGGCAGCCTCTTGCCGCCACATCTCTTGGATTTGTGCGATATCGGTTTTGAGTTCTTTTATTTCCGTGAGGAGCTTCTGGTAGTGCTCTTTCTCTCCAGTCAGATAAGAAGAATAGACATTTTGGAATGCAACGGTCAGTTCCGCCTTCTTCTGTTGTAGCGCCTCATTGATGAACTGCAAACTCTCCATCTGTTCTTGATCAATGTCAGAGGCGACACCCCCCTCTATAAAACTCAACTTTTTTTCTGCAATGGTCTGCCCCCAAAGAGAAGAGAGAGAAGAGAAGCAAGAAAGGGTTATAACTAAAATATTTTTTTTCATTCGATATCATCCTCTAAATCAAAGTGATTCAACCTTACAGGAGGAGTTGCGGGAAGAGAGTATGAGTTAGCCAAGGCGGTATTGGAAGATGTCGCGAGTTCAATGGATTCCATTTCTGTGCGTGTTGTGTTGAAAAGATGGCCTGTCAAAATTTGACGTCCATTTTGTTTTGTTAATTTTTCTAGCACGAGCAGCGGTCCCACCAACTTTTGCTCGATATAGTCATCTAAAGTTTCTGCAGAATCCAACTT
>JBJXGG010000034.1:0-5057 GCA_046153495.1 Chlamydiales bacterium | reverse complement strand
CGTGCTGCAGCGTGCACCCTTTCCCAAATAGCATCGCCTGAATTCGATAAATATGCAAAACGGATCGCTATTCTCTTATGCTACAAACAATACCCTAAAGTGCGTACTTATTGCATTACAGCCATTGAGAAGCTTGCTAATCCTAGCTGTATTACTCCTCTTATCCTCTCCTCCATTCATTTTCGCCCCCATGAAAAAGCACTCGTAGAGCAGCTAGTACTCGGCTTCGGTGTGGAGATAGCTCCTACTCTTCTAAAAATCATTGAGAGCGACAAAAAGCATGATCGGTGTCGCCTCTTGGCTGGACGAATACTCGTGAAAATGAAGCGCTCTCTATTAAAAGAGAACCTTGTACCTGTATTGCGCAAAGAGATCGACCGCGCCTATTTCTACTTTTTTCATGCACATACGGTCCAGCAGCAAATTCCTGAGCAAAACCTCTCTATCTTGTCCGATGCTCTCATCACAGGATACCACTCCGTCGTCGACTTAATGATTCAGCTCATTGGTACTGCGAATTCGATCGAAGAGTGTGAAGTACTCGCTAGATCTTTGCGGAGTAAAAACAGAAAAACGCGCGCCCATGCCCTTGAAACCTTAGAGAAAGCTAGTCCGCAAAAAATGTTTCAGCTGATTGAGCCTCTCCTCGATGAAGATCTTATCCAACCTAAGCTAGACCGCTTTCTCAAAAAAGGAGGTATCCCCTTAAATGTAACGCAACTTCTAGATAAAATGGCCGCCAGCCCCTCTCCTACAGACCAAATAGTCTCCCTCGGGCTGAAAGCAAAGCTACAAATGCCGAATTGGAAAGAGGCTATCCATGATAAATTAGACAGCGAGGAGGAAATCCTGAATCACTTTGCTGAAGAACTTCTGGAGGTATTTTGAAAAATCTTAACCTAATAGACAGGGCATTTCTCCTAAAAAAGAGCTCCCTGTTTAACACACTTGATCTCGACCTGCTCCTAACGATCGCCGATCGAATGGAGCTGCGCTTTTATAGGGAAGGAGAGATGGTTTTCCAAAAGGGACAAGAGTCTGACAAAATGTATCTTATCATCCAGGGAAGTATCGAGATTCATAATCAAGTCTCATCACACCTCCTCCTGCCAGGAGAATTTTTCGGAGATGAAGCAATCTTTAATGAAAAGCCAAGAGCCTACAGCGCCAACGTAAAAGAGCGCGTGACTCTCCTTGCACTCACAAGAAATCAACTGCTAAACATCATTGGTGAATGTCCCTCTGTAGCAGTAACACTACTCCAGGCATACACAGAAAATATGGGATTTAGAAAAAGATAACCTGAGCACGAAATGTGCTCAGGTCTAAGAAATTATACTTCGTCTTTCTTCTGAGAGATATAGCTGATTACATCAGCAACAGTCTTCAGCTTTTCAGCTTCTTCTTCAGAGATCTCAAAGCCATAACGTTCTTCAAAAGTCATAATTAGTTCTGTGAGATCTAAGCTATCAGCATTCAGATCTTCCACAAAAGACTTTTCAGGTGTTACGTCCTTAGCATCTACTCCGAGCTGCTCAACAACAATATCAATTACTTCCTGCTCAAGAGACATGGTAGCTTCCTCATTTTTTGTCATTTTTCTTCCTCCAAAAAGGATCTATATAAAGTGGTTAATTATAGCCGTATTGCGTCGTTTTTGACAATTCCTTTATTGCATTACCATTCCACCATCGACGGTGAGCACCTGGCCAGTGATATAGCTTGCTTGGGGACTTGCCAAAAAAAGGGCTGCATGAGCAATATCCATTGGATCACCTAACTTATTTAAAGGAATTTGTTTAAGTAAAGTCTCTCTCTGTGCGTCTGATAAAGCATCTGTCATATCAGTCTTGATAAAACCTGGCGCAATGCAGTTCACACAAATCCCACGCGATCCTAGCTCCTTTGCGAGCGATTTGGTAAAGCCGATCATGCCCGACTTAGAAGCGGCATAGTTAGTCTGGCCAGCGTTCCCCATCAGTCCAACGACGGATGTTATATTGATGATACGGCCTGCTCTTTTTTTCATCATAGGACGGATAACGGAACGACAGGTGTAATAGACAGACTTGAGATTCGTATCGATCACGTCAACCCATTGCTCTTCTGTAAGCTTCATCAAGAGAGCATCCCGATTAATCCCGGCGTTATTCACTAAAATATCTACATGACCGAACTCGGCAAATACTTGATTGATTGCTGCATTGACTTGTTCCGCATTCGCCACATCCACTTGATAAAAAAGGAGCTTCTGTCCATCTCCTACTAGATATTTTAGTTCCTCTACAACTTTAATTCCCCTTTCTGGATTGGTCCCAAAAACAGCAATAGAGGCGCCATTTTCTAAAAAATGTTTTACAATAGCGTAGCCAATCCCACGCGTTCCCCCCGTAATAATAGCTGTTTGTTCTTTAAGCGCCTGCTCTTCCATGCCCTACCCTCTCTAAGTCTTGTATTGAGTTAATTGTTATGGTAGGAGCTGCCACCTTCATTTGGCGGTTCATTCCTGCCAAAATGTTACCGCATCCAATCTCTATAAAAAGCTCTATTCCCGCTAATGATAAAATCCCCTGTTCCCATCGCACAGAGCTGGTTACTTGTTGGATCATGTTTTGTCGAATCGCTTCTAAATTGGTTACAACCCTCCCCTCTACATTCATTACTAGCTTAATGGGGCTATCGTACAGAGTAATTTTCTCGATTTCCCCTCGCAACTTCTCTTGCGCTGACTGCATAAGACCGCTATGGAAAGCGCCGTGTACGGTAAGGGAAAGGACGCGACGCGCCCCTTTAGTCTTTGCGGCCTCAATTCCTTTAGCCACTCCTGCTTCTGTTCCAGAAATCACCGTTTGCGTAGGTGTATTGTAGTTGGCCACCCACAGGTCGTTGGGCAGATCTAACTCTCGCACCATTTCGTCGACTTCAGCAGCCGATAGGCCTACGATAGCTGCCATCGCCCCTTTGGTCTCTTCACAAGCGGCGTTCATCGCATCTGCACGAAACTGAACCAGCCTCAGCCCCTCTTCAAAGGAGAGGCGACCACTTGCCACTAGAGCAGTATACTCACCCAAGCTCAATCCTGCCGTCACAGATGGAACGCACCGTGGATAGCGCTGCTTGAGCTCAGACAAAATGGCCATACTCACCAAAAAAATAGCTGGCTGACTATTGCGCGTTTCTGTCAAACACTCCAATGGCCCTTCAAAAATGATCTTTGTGAGCTTGCGCCCTAAAATGTCATCACCTCGATCGAATACCGCTTTAGCCTCTGGGCATTGCTCATAAAAATCTTTACCCATACCCACTTGCTGCGCACCTTGACCTGAAAATAGAAAACAAATCTTGCTCACGCCTTCTCCTTTGTCAGTATAGAGGCTCCCCATGTAAAACCCGCACCAAAGGCGACAAGCAGAATATTCTCACCCTCCTCGATTTTCTCCCCACGAATCAATTCGTCGAGGGCAATCACAATGCCCGATGCCGACGTATTGCCATATTTATGCACAGTTCTAAAGACTCGATCATTGGAGAGATTGAACCGTTTTGCAGTACTGCTGATAATGCGCTCATTTGCTTGATGCGGGACAAACCAGTTGATAGCCGTCTCAGGGATATTTGCTTTCTCCATGCACTCTCGTGCAGCACTCTCCATGCGGCGCACTGCGTGTTTAAAAACTTCTTTCCCCTCCATCGATATATAATGTAGATCATTTTCGACAGATGCTTGAGAAGCCGGATGGCGGCATCCACCACCCCTCAACGTCAGAAGATCTTGCTCCTTCCCATCTGCTCCTAAAGTAACGCTCTGAATAGTGAAGCCTTCTCCCTTATCGCTCACAACGCACGCAGCCGCCCCATCCCCAAAAAGCACGCAGGTGGCTCGATCTTTATAATTCGTGATTGCAGATAACTTCTCCGACGCAACGACAAGCACAGTTTTATACATACCACTCTCCACATATCCCTTTGCGATAGAAAGACCATAGAGAAAACCTGTACAAGCAGCTTGGATATCTAGCGAAGGAACTTCAGGAGCCCCCAGCGCATGTTGGACAATAGCAGAAGTGCTAGGAAAAATGTAGTCTGGCGTTGAAGTGGCAACCAAAATGACATCGAGATCTTTCGCCTCCATTTGAGCCGCTTTAAGTGCTTTGCGCGCAGCATACACTGCCATATCCGAAGTATATTCACCCTCCGCTGCAATCCGGCGCTCATGCATCCCCGTGCGCGTGACAATCCATTCATCAGTAGTGTCTACAATTTTTTCTAAATCTTTGTTGGTAAGAATACGCTCCGGAAGATATGAGCCTGTCCCAATCACTCTCGCTTTAGATTTTGTCACGAAATTTTCCTCAATAAGAATCTATTTAGTGAGCTATTTTAGCAAAACACCCTTTAAAAATAAATAACATAAATGCATGATTCCAAGGATATGAGATATCCCACCCACCTACTCAAATTAATCGAAGTTTTCAAAAAATTACCCGGGATAGGCACTAAGAGCGCTGAGCGCTTCGCCTTCCACATTCTCGATTGGCCTCAAGATAAACTTAATGAAATGAGCAGTGCAGTCCACCTCATAAAGGATAAGATACAATTTTGTTCTGAGTGTGGCGCATTGATAGAAAAGCAGTGTACCTACTGTGAGAGGAACGCCTCGACACTTTGTATCGTCGGCTCGGTAAAAGATATTTTTCTTATCGAAGAGACAAAAGAGTATCTCGGTTTTTATCATGTGATCGGGGCTCTTCTTTGCCCGATCCAGGCCCGCGCCCCCGAACCTAGCTGCATCGCTAAATTGAAAGAGCGTATCGAGCAGCTACAAATCAGAGAAGTAATCATTGCGCTCGATTCCACACTAGAAGGCGATGCTACTGCTCTCTATCTGAAAAGAGAGCTAACACCCTTAGGTATGAAGATTTCTCGGCCCGCTTTGGGTCTACCTATGGGAAGCACACTCGACTTTATTGACGGAGGCACCCTTGGTCGCGCCCTTGCTGGACGCAACACATATTAGTAACCTGAGTTTTGAGTTGTTCTTCCTCGTAATCAGAGGA
>JBJXGG010000033.1:0-2881 GCA_046153495.1 Chlamydiales bacterium | reverse complement strand
GCTATGCGCGAAACCACGCTTTTTATGTTGCTTGTTTGGCTGATTTGTCTCCTTAATGAGGTAGCGCTATGGAGTGTTTTTTCGACAGTCGGCGGTGCCCTTTTGGCTTGGAAAACAGGACGCAGTGCGTGGCTCGGCTGGGCTCGCTTGGAAAGGCTGCACCGTGTTGTAGAACAGGAGCGCTCTGAGATCGAAAACCACCGCTGCCAAGAGAGAGAAGAGCTCAAAGCTCTCTACCGCGCTAAAGGGTTTGAAGGAAAGTTATTAGATGATGTGATGGATGTGTTGATGGCTGATAACGACCGTCTGCTTAAAGTGATGCTAGAAGAAGAATTAGGCCTCACTCTGCAAGCCTATGAACATCCTCTCAAGCAATGTGTGGGAGCTTTTATGGGCACCCTTTTCTCCTTGGTTTGTATGGCTTTTGCCCTCTTTTTTTTACCTATGTTTGGCGTACTCTTTACCGCATTCTGTGTGATCGGTCTTGGAGCGGTGCTCTCCGCTATTTATGAAAAAAATCAGATTATCCCCGCCTTTCTGTGGAATCTTTCGATTGCCGGCCTCAGTTTTGGAGTCGCATTTTTTGTATATAAGATGGTGGTCCCTTTATGAGTAAAGCTTGCGGCGTCTGTAGTAGCGATGTTTCTCTATTGGAAGAATATACCACGTCTGGCACTAGCCCTTTTCTTACACCCACCTCGCGCGGTTGGGGAAAGAATCTCTCTTTAAAAGTCGCATTTCTAGCCGCTTTTTGTCTGATTCTCTCTTTTTTCTTTACTCTCTCCCCTCGTTGGCATGAGGCTGGGAATCTCTTTTTACTCTTCACCTTCTTTTTAGCAGGTGTCCCCGCTCTAATTTCTGCGACGCAGGATTTGGCAAAATGGGAGATCAATATTGACGTATTAATGTCTCTTGCCGCCTTTGTTTCGATCTTTATTGGGAGCGGACGGGAGGGGGGGTTATTACTTGTCCTTTTTTCCTTTTCGGCAGCGATGGAAGCGGGAGTGCGCAGCAAAGCACGCGGTGCGATCTCTCATTTACAAAAACTCTCTCCGACCAAGGGGTATGTTGTCCGCGATGACGGCTCTCTCATCGAGCGCTCTTTGGCCGATATCCATGCAGGCGAGGTGTTATTAGTAAAAGCGGGACAGATTGTTCCTCTTGATGGGGAAGTGGTGAAAGGGTGCTCTTCTGTGAATATGGTACACCTGACAGGAGAGAATCTCCCTATCACGAAAAAGGTCGGCGACACTCTCCCTGCCGGAGCGCATAACCGTGATGGTTCCCTCATGATACGCGTCACTCACACCAGCGCACATTCTACATTAAATCGAATTGTCCAACTTATTTGTGAGGCAGAAAAAGCAAAACCCAAGCTAGCTCGATGGCTGGACAAAGTGACGAGTCGTTATGCTGCTTGCATCATCGCTCTCACATTCTGTTTTGCCCTCTTTTTCCCCCTGATTTTTCCTATCGGTTATCTCGGAGCAAAAGGATCTATCTATCGTGCCTGCGCCTTTTTGATCGCAGCCTCTCCCTGCGCCCTGATTTTAGCTATTCCCATCGCCTATTTGAGTGCGATCAGCGCTTGTGCTAAGAAAGGGATAATCTTGAAGGGAGGGGTTGTACTCGATCGATTAGTGAGCGCAGATGTTATGGCCCTTGATAAGACAGGTACTCTTACAACGGGAGAACTTACCTGTAGTAGCATCTGGGGAGGATGTGATGAGCTCATCGCTATAGCATATGCTCTGGAGCAGAATGCCGATCATCCAATCGCCCGAGCCCTTTGCTCTTATGCTCAGGAAAGGAAAATCTCCCCCGCAAAAATTGAGAATTTTCGCGCTATTTTTGGCAAAGGAGTACGCGCAGAGGTGGAGGGAGAAGAGGTGCTACTAGGAAACATGGCCCTTGTCGAGGAAAAACTCTCCCTGGAGCTCAAAAAACAAGTGGAAGAGATTCAGGAGAAGGGAGAGGCATACGCACTTCTTATTAAGGGATCACGGTGTGTCTTGTTCTGTTTCCAAGATGAAATAAGGCCCAAAACCAAAGAGACGATTGCGGGGCTAAAGAGACGACTCTCCTTGCTGATGCTCTCTGGAGATCATGAGAGTGCAGCCCGTCATGTAGCTCAATCAATTGGGCTACAAGAATATTACGCTGCTCTCACTCCAGAGGAAAAGTTAACCCGTGTGACAGAAATAGCAAAGAAGAAAAATCTCATCATGGTAGGTGATGGGATCAATGACGCTCCTGCCCTTGCTCGTGCCCATGTGGGCATTTCTATGGGGAAGAGAGGGAGCACTACAGCAATCGATGTCTCTGATATCGTGCTGATGCAAGACCGTTTTGACCATCTTCTATGGCTTTTAGATAAAGCTAAACTGACCTCTTGTATTGTAAAACAAAACCTTTGTCTTGCCGCCTGTGCCATTTGTGTGGCGATCGTACCGGCTTTGCTTGGGTGGATACCCCTTTGGCTCGCCGTTGTACTGCATGAAGGAGGCACTGTAGTTGTAGGGCTCAATGCGCTGCGCTTATTACGGAAATAATACCATTCGCAGGAAAAATATGCATATTTTTCCTGCGAATGGTATAAGTCTCAGATCACAAGCTAATCCCCGTAGGGTCGATGAGGGTACAGGGAATGACGCAAAATGAGGATTTTTCTCCAGATCCGCTGAAAAAAGCTGTCCAAAAAGAGACACAACGGTTTGAAGAGGTCTATATCTGGCTCAGAGAGAGTATGCCCTCTATCTTTTTCAAAGAGGTATCTGAAGAGTGGATACTCCTTATCGTTCACACCCTCATAGGCTTCCGCGTACAAAACTATTTTTCCGAGATCCATTTAAAAAATGCGGCTATCTCCCTTTGCATAGAC
>JBJXGG010000027.1:0-4550 GCA_046153495.1 Chlamydiales bacterium | reverse complement strand
TATCTTCTCGTTACCTATGCGATTGAATTGCGTGCAGGGGAACTCTATCCTATTTATCAAGCTGCGCTAAAACACTCTCAATCAAAAGTACAGGTTCAGTCTATCCTCATCGAAGAAAAGGAACACTTACGGGAGATGGAAGAGGAATTAAACTGCATTCCAGCCTCTCCTGGTTATATTGAAATCATCTGTAAATTTGAGGCTGTTTTGTTTGATCAATGGCTCAAAGCCTGTCGAACAGACGTCGATATATTGGCCAACACACACCTTAATACCATTCGCGAAAAATAAAGATAGAACTTCTTTCGAAACTTGCTTTGGTTGTTAAAATTGCCCTTTTTGGCATCTTTCTCATCAATTTTTGCTGCCAAAGCAAGTTTCAAAAGAAGTTCTGTCTTTATTTTTCGCGAATGTATTAGGCGGGCCTCTGGGGAAAATGTGTCTATAAGGGTGTCAAAATATTGTCCATAACGGCGTTGATAACGTGAGTCTGTAGATAAGTTCTCTGTTGTTTTCTTCTCATAAACAAGTTATCTTCACTCTACCAATAGGGACGATGTAAACATTTCCACACCTTCTGATGAGGAAGAAATATATCTATAAAAAACTTATCTTTCTTACGATACAGGGGAGGTGTTCATGGTTTCGTTCAGTACAGCACAGCTTTTTGATCTAACAGCTTTTCAGCATCGTACTCTATTTGATTGCGAGTTTGTCTGGGAAGCTCTAGCAAAGATTCCTCCCTATTTGGCCCTCTTCCCTCTGGGTGAAATAAAAGGGGAGGTAGAGCCTGGAGCATTTCTGGTTCACCCAGAACTGATTTCCTTAGGAGAGGGGAGCGTTATCGAGGCGGGAGCGTATGTAATCGGGCCGTGTATCATCGGGAAAAAATGCGAGGTGAGACATGGGGCCTATATCCGAGGAAATGTTATTACGGGTGATCACTGTGTGATCGGACATGCCACCGAAGTAAAAAATAGTATTTTTCTCAATGGGGCGCAAGCGGGGCACTTCGCCTACGTTGGCGACTCTATTTTAGGAAATAAAGTGAATTTGGGTGCGGGGACAAAGTGTGCTAACTTACGTCTCGATAGGAGAAAGGTGCCGATTGTTTTCGGAAAAGAGAGGATCGATACGGGATTGCGCAAACTGGGAGCTATCCTCGGCGATGAGGTGCAAACAGGGTGCAATAGTGTAACAAATCCTGGTACGATTATGGGGAAAAAAAGTCTATGTGTAGCGTGTAGTACGCCTACCGGAGTCATTCCCCCAAAAACAATCATAAAAAATGAACAAAATAGAGCTGTTGCTCCATAATTATAAGTCCCGCGTCGATCAAAAAATCGGCGAGGTTATTCGCGCTTTCGGCGAAAAAAATCGCTTGCGCGACGCGTGCGAATATGCGCTCAAAAATGGGGGAAAAAGGTTTCGTCCGGCTGTCGTCTACATGATCGCAGAGGCGCTACAGCAAAACAATTGTGTGGATGATGCGGCTTTGGCTATCGAGTTTTTCCACACGGCGTCTCTAATAGCCGATGATTTGCCTTGCATGGACAATGATAGCGAAAGAAGGGGCAACCCTGCTCTCCACATCTCTTTTGGCGAAGAGACAGCTCTATTGGCTTCCTACGCTCTTATTGCGGCAGGCTACGATCGTATTCGTCTCAACGCGGAAAGGCTCCGTTGTGTTTATGCACACGAAATCTCCTTACTAGCTTGGCAAAGTGCTTCACAAAATACCGGGATTTTCGGGGCTACCGGAGGGCAATTTTACGATCTCATGTGCGATGCCTCTCCCACAGAGAAAAAAGTGCGGCAGGTGCTTTACCAAAAAACAGGGGCTCTCTTCGAGATCTCCTTCGTGTTAGGATGGCTCTTTGGCGGAGGAGAGATAAAAAAACTCGAGGGTGTAAAAAAAGCGGCTTACCATTTCGGACTTGCTTTCCAAATAGCAGATGACATCGTCGATAAAGAGCAAGATAAAGGAAAATGCTACAACTACGCCTTGTGTGTCGGAGAAAAACAGGCGCAACAAGCGCTGAAAAAAGAGTTATTTGAGACAAAAAAAGAGCTCAAGAATCTACAACTCTCGAGCCTTTTTCAAATCGTTGATCTACTAGACAGAGGCTAGCTCAGCTTCCGCTTCCGCTTCTGCAGCAATAGGGGGGCCTGATGCAAGCGAAGACATAATCTTTACCCTTATTTCCTCTACAAGGGGTTTATTTTTCTTAAGCTCCTCTCGCGCCGCTTCTCGTCCTTGGCCAAGACGGTGGTTATCATAACTGAACCAAGCGCCTTTACGATCAATCACACCTCGCTCGACGCCCATATCAATGACACTCCCTTCATAAGAAATTCCCTCATTGAATAGGATATCAAACTCGGCCACCCGAAAAGGGGGCGCTAACTTATTCTTCGCCACTTTTACCTTCACACGATTTCCACTATCCGAATTAATATCTACCCCCTTGATCGATCCAATGCGACGGATGTCTAAACGAATAGAGGAATAAAATTTCAACGCGCGACCCCCTGTAGTTGTCTCAGGATTGCCGAACATCACCCCAATTTTCTCACGAATCTGGTTGATGAAAACAGCACAAGTATTAGAGCGAGAAAGGGTCGCCGTTAATTTTCGCAACGCCTGAGACATCATCCGAGCCTGGAGCCCCACATGAGAATCTCCCATCTCTCCATCTAATTCATGCTTGGGAACAAGAGCGGCAACCGAGTCAATCACGATGATGTCGACTGCGTTAGAGCGAGCCAAGACTTCTGCAATAGAGAGAGCATCCTCTCCACAGTCCGGTTGAGAAATCATGAGATCATTCACATTCACGCCAATACGAGCAGCATATCCAGGGTCCAAAGCATGTTCCGCATCGATATAGGCAGCGAGACCACCAGTTTTTTGCGCGTTAGCAACAAGGTGTGTGGCGAGCGTCGATTTTCCAGAAGATTCGGGGCCATAAATCTCGATAATCCTTCCACGAGGAACACCACCAATGCCAAGCGCGATGTCTAAAGAGAGTGCTCCCGTGGGGATTACAGAAATTTCACGGGTAAGGGAATGCTTTCCCAAACTCATGATAGCGCCTTCTCCGAACTGTTTTTCAATGTGTGCAAGGGCTGCGTCCAACGCCTTCCTTCTATCGTGTTGCATAGGTTTCTCTCCTGAGTTGATTCCGGCTAAGTGTCCTAAAAATGTGGTGAAAAGTCAATAGAGAAGAATGGTATTAACAGATGCAAACGCCATCAACGGCTTGGTCGCTATAGGTGGTCGGAATTTTTTCTACCAGCTGTTCACGGAAAGCGACACCCATTTTATTCACCTTAATTTGTGGCAAAAGGCGGTCATAAAAACCTCCTCCATAACCAACTCTTCTCCCTTTCGCGTCGAATCCAAGGCCGGGAATGAGTGCGAAGGAGAGTTCAACAGGATCGACCAAACGTCCCCCAACAGGCTCCAAGATTTGGAAGGAGCCTGGGTTAAGATCTTTTTTAGAATCAAGCACATGAAATAAGAGCAGCTTCTCACCAACAACTTTTGGGAGCACAAGAGATCCTTGCTCTTCGAGGTAGTTATTGATGAAAGACATATCGATTTCATGAGGTAAAGAGGAAAAAGAGAGGACGAGAGGCAGGCTATGCAACAGAGGCTCTAGTTTTTCAAGAAGAGCTTTCCCAGCCTCTTTTCGACGCTCTTCTGGTAGAGCGTCACGCCTCCCTTTTAAGATTAGGCGCAGGTTTGGTTTAGTCCAGGGGTTTTCCATTCTGATAATAGATCTTGTGTGAGAAAGAGCCGTCGTTACTAAATAGCGTAGCGACTCCTTTTCCGTTTTCGACTTTTGATACAGGCTCTTTTTCTCCCAAACGGAAATACTCTCCCTTTAACAGGTTATCTTGATCGTACTCCTCAACGAGCATTAAGGCTCCATTTTCGTACCAAGCAGTTAAAAGTCCACTTTTTTGGTTCTGGCTCACTTCTCGTTGACTTTCAAGATTTCCATTCTCATACCACGTCTTCATGATGCCTTGGAGAACACCTTTGTTCCATGTGAGAAGAAGTTTGGGTTTTTCGCTATTATCATAATAACTAAGCTCTTCACCATGCTTCTCTCCCTCTTTGACTTGGTAGGTACAAACAACTCTCCCCTCTTCGTCAAAGATGCGAACGCTTCCCTCCTCCTTTCCTCCCTGAAACTCTTCTAAACGCTCTAGGGTCTCACGTCCAAAAATAGCGCGGAATCCCTTCCCATTTTTGATACCGGAAACAACTTTTCCTTCGCGATCGTAATAGGTACCTTCTTCAAGGCTTCCCTCTATATATTTTTCATGGAATGCGATGTGTGAAATATCCCAGTACCGAGTAGCATGTCCCTCTTTGGCCCCATTTACATATTCAGTAGTTTGAAAAATCTCCCCTGAAGGGAGGAAGATTTTTTGCATGCCGTGGATTTGATTTTTTGCATAAGGAATGATCTTCCACACCCCCCCATTAGGGTGATAGTAACGAGCATTTCCTTCCAACTCTCCTTTGTTGTAGTAAA
>JBJXGG010000017.1:0-9647 GCA_046153495.1 Chlamydiales bacterium | reverse complement strand
TTCTCACTCATGTGTAAAAACATGCGTTTCGAAACGATCATTCAAATCTGTCGCATTATCCAACCCAACTCTTTAACTTTATTTCTGATAAATGGTATCAATCTCAATTTAAGCGACTATAGACAAGCTGTTTTGGAGCTGCAAGCGAAGAAAGCAGGAGAATGTATCAGAGCAGCGATGTCTTGAATCTGTTAAAACAGAGGTTCTATCTACGACCCCATAAGCCGCTCGGCATACGAATAGATCATAAGATATTGTTCTAGCTCTTGTACACTGCGAGTCCTGCCCAACTCTCGCAGGCTGGCGACAAGTTTCCAGATATCTACTTGCAGCTTACATCTCTTCGCGACATGTAGTAGATAGCAGGCGATATAGGTTCCCGTTCTTCCCACGCCCGCGCTGCAATGCGCTACAACTGGCCCCTCTTTTTGATATTTTTCGGTCTGTGCGATGGCGATGTCCATATCTTCCAAATCTGGTAGGGGACGGTGATCGGGCCAAAAGGTGATGTGTACATGGTGCAAAGTTCGCGATTTATTCCCGTCGTTTAGAGAGAGTTTGCGGGTCACAATATTCTTGCTTCTCTCTTCTGATTGGAAAGACACCTGGTAGCGGCCATAGAAGGTGGCGTTGTTATTTGGCCAATACCGTGACGATTTAACACGTCCTCTTTGCCATAGATCAGTGGCCATTACTATAACATGAACATTCGCTTCCCAGATCATCTGCCAGAAGTCAGGGCGCGTATCCTCAGCCCCTCTATAGTCGTGTCCATCCAAGGGAGCCATTGTAGAGATAAAGCCTGTTGGATGGACAGAGGCATCGATCCAAAAGTGTGTATCATGAGGACTGCGGTAGCGATTCTCCTCATAGGCAATGACGTTAGAATAGCGGCATTTACCATAACACTCTTGGGAAGGCTCTTTGGCGTTGGGCTTCGGGAGCCGATAAAATTCCGCTTCGATTTCTGCTGAAGAGGGTATCTCAGATAGGGGAGAAGTATGTTTAAAGACACCCAAATCAAGAAGGGTAGAGGCAATATGCTGTTCTGAACAGCTGTGGAGAGTAGACGAGAGCATAGAAATTTTATTAATACCATTCGCAAAAAATAAAGATACAAATTCACGGCATCTAAGACGCCATCTTTAAAAGATCCTTTCTCGCTCATATTCACGAATATGGACGTCAAAAAGATCTTCTAAATCTGACATCTTACCTACCATGACTTTTGTGTCTTGATTTTTTGCTCTTAGTGTAACAAAAAAGGTATCTTGATATCAATTTTTTTTAATTAAGAAGAAGTGTACCTAATCCATGATTCTTGGTTAGCGGTAATGCTTGCCCATAACAACGGATGATTCAATGCCCATAACTTCTTCTATTTGATTTCAGCCGTTTCAGCTTCCTTGGCGGCAAGTAACGCCTTTCTAGAAAGCTTGAGTTGGCCTCGTTCATTAATATCAAGAACTTTGACCTGGATCTCCGTTCCTTCCTTAATAAAAGCAAAGATATCGTTCACTCGCTCTTGTGCGAGCTCAGAAATATGACAGAGACCCTCCTTCCCGGGAAGAATCTCTACAAAAACACCAAACTGCACAACAGAGGTGACTTTACCGTCATACACTTTGCCAATCTCTACTTCACCTATTAAACCTTCAATGATCTGCTTGGCTCTTTCCATCGATTTCGGATCGGAAGAGGCGATGCTGATAAGACCTGAATCGTTGATGTCAATCTGGACGCCTGTCTCTTCAATAATAGAGCGGATTGTCTTGCCGCCAGGACCGATGATGGTCGCAATCTTACTCTGCTTCACTTGCATGGTTTCAATACGCGGTGCATATATGGACATCTCTTCGCGAGAATGTGGTACCACAGCGAGCATCTTTTTTAAGATGAGGATACGCCCTTGTTTGGCTTGAGCAAGAGCTTTTTTCATGATCTCAAGAGTGATTCCTTCTACTTTGATATCCATTTGGAATGCCGTAATTCCTTCAGCATCTCCAGTGATTTTGAAATCCATATCACCCAAAGCGTCTTCCACACCTAAAATGTCAGAGAGAATTGCTACTCCATCCTTTTCCAAAATCAACCCCATCGCAATACCGGCAACGGGACGCTTAATCGGTACACCAGCATCCATCATGGCCAAACAGCAACCACAAACAGAGGCCATAGAAGAGCTTCCATTTGACTCTGTAATGTTTGATTCCAGACGGATCGTATAGGGAAACTCCTCCAAAGAGGGGGCTGCAGCTTGCAAAGCTCGCTCGGCTAATTTTCCGTGCCCCACTTCTCGTCGCCCAGCAGGACCGGAACGCCCTACCTCTCCCACTGAGAAAGGAGGGAAAAAATACTGGAGATAGAATCGGCGGATACTATCGCCTTCCAAATCTTCGTATCGCTGACCCATGCTCTCGCCTCCGAGCGTGCAGACTGCGACGCATTGTGTCTCTCCACGAGTAAAGAGAGCACTGCCATGGGTACGAGGTAGAAAGGAAGCCTCTACATCAATAGCTCGTATATCTGTGACAGAGCGGCCATCAGAGCGGACTCCCTCCTCCAAAATCATGCGGCGCATATACTTGGCGGAGACATCCTTGAAAGTCATCTTCACATCGATCTCAGAAAAAATAGGCTCCTCTCCTTCAGCAGGGGCGTAAGAGGAAACAATCTCTTCCTTCACAAGAGAAAGAGCATCTTCTCGATCTTGCTTCTCTTTTAAACGGATAGACTGCGCGATTTTTTTACCCACTTTCTTATCCATATCGGTAAAGAGCTGAGTCGACGCTTTACGTAAAGTATTGCGATATTTAGGTTTCCCGAGCTCCTCTCTCCATTCTGCCAAAGCGTGACAGATTTTTTTAATAGCTGTATGACCAAAATCAATAGCAGCAATTACTTGCTCCTCCGTAAGGAAGTCGCAGAATCCTTCAATCATAAGAATAGCATCTTCAGAGCCGGCTAACATCAGATCGAGTATCGACCTGGCCATCTCCTCAACCGTTGGATTGATGATAAACTTGCCATCGACCATCCCTACTCGTACCCCAGCAATAGGCTTAATAAAGGGGATATCAGAGATCACCAAAGCAGCTGCACATGCTGAAATAGCCAATGCATCCGTAGGATTCACTCCATCGTAAGACCAAACATAAGCAAGGATTTGGGTCTCATTATAGTAGCCTTCTTCAAACATCGGTCGAAGGGGACGATCTATCAAACGAGAAACCAAAGTCTCTCGCTCACTAGGACGTCCTTCGCGCTTGATAAAGCCGCCTAAAGTCTTACCTGCAGCTGAAAACTTCTCTTGATAATCTACACGAAGAGGAAGAAAATCTACTTCAGCGGATACCTCTTTAGAGGCGCAGGCTGAGGCAAAAACAATAGAGTCATTTATTCTAAGTAGTACAGAGCCATTAGCTTGGCGCGCGATCTTTCCAGTTTCAAAAATAAGTTCTTTGTCGTCAGAAATTTTGACTTTTTTAAATTTACGGTCCATGAATTCTCCTGAATAATTTCAGCTATGCCGAATCAGGCTAAGCGGAAACTACTCTTGTATAAAAGGGGGTGGATGAATAATTACTTTCTGAGATTGAGCCTTTTGATCAGGTTCTTGTAGCGCTCCGTATCTGTAGAATTGAGATACTCCAGAAGCTTGCGACGCTGACCTACGAGCTTGAGTAGAGAAAGACGTGAATTGTGATCTTTAGGAAAACGCTTCAGATGATCTGTGATTTCAGCAATGCGCTCTGTCAAAATAGCGATTTGCACATCAGCGGATCCAGTGTCTTTCTCATGTAGTTGAAATTTCTTGGTGATTTCTTCTTTCGTGCCTTTATCTAATGACATCTATCCTCAACTCCTTAAAAATTGTCCAAACGTACACATATTGTAGCAGATTTCAAACCTTTGTGTCGAGAATAACTTCTACAAATGGACGATGCTTGCTAGGATCATCGCTACGAAATATTACTGAAAAAGGAATAGAAATTTTTCCGACTGCTTTTAGATCGCTCAAATCATTGTAGATCTTTTTTTTAAGTTCTTCAGAGGGTATTTCTAAGCGGTATTTATGCAATACTTTTTTAATGTAGCGTTGTTCCAAGTCGGGATCGATCTCTTTGCCAAAGAAAGGTTGATTCTTCATGTGTATATGGTATAAATCATCCACAACTTGTTGGCAAAAGGAAAGCAAATATGAGCGAATATGCAGAAATGTTTAAGTTAGTCGATCCGTGGATTGGCAAAATACTTGAAGCGGTAAAAAAAGATTTGAAGCAAGAGCACCTCAAAAAGGATCGTGAATTCTGTAAACGGTATTTTTTAGGGAAAAATTTTAATCTTGTCGGTGTAGAGGAGATGATTCCTGCTTATCGAAAAGAGATTATGGGCGGGAATACAGGTTTAGGAGAGTTTATCGCTTCACGCTGGCTACTGAAAAATAGTGATGTGTATGATTTTTTTGAGTCAGAACTCTCCCGTATTACTCCTGATTTTGAAAAGTTGGAGATGTTGGAGGAGAAGATAGCGCTACAATTGAAGAGGGAATCTTTAGCTCAATTTGGCGCGACGAAGACCTATCTATTTTCCGTGCTTAATGCGGTGACATTTTCGCCCGACATTTTTGCAGAGCTGCGCGAGAAGGCGCTGCATGAGACGGAACAAAGAGACGAAAAAGAGAGTGCACAAAAGGAAGTAGAGAGTCTCGAGGCGCTGCAAAAGCGTCATCAACGAGAGGTCTCTTCACTCACCAACCGATTTGATAAAAAGCTCTCTGGAATGCAAAAAAAGTATCTCAAGGATACGGAGAATTTGAAAAAGCAGATCAGCATGTTGACTCAAAAAATCAATCATTTATAAAAAATAAAGTGATAAAAATTTGATGGATGATGAGCATTTCATGCGGGCCGCTTTGCAAGAGGCAAAGAAAGCTTTTGAGAGAGACGAAGTACCGATTGGTGCTGTGGCTGTCTGCAAAGAGCGGATCATCGCACGAGGATATAATCAGGTGGAGCTATTAAAAGATGCGACTGCGCACGCAGAGATGCTGTGCATCGGTGCTGCCACACAACATCTCGATAATTGGCGTCTTTTGGAGACTACGTTATATTGCACGATCGAGCCGTGCACCATGTGTGCGGGAGCGATGTTTTTATCGCGCATTAAACGGCTAGTCTGGGGAGCGCCCGATCTTCGACATGGTGCAAACGGGAGTTGGATTGATCTTTTTGTTTATAAACATCCCATGCATGTGATGGAAGTGACTTCTCATGTCCTTGCCTCAGAGTGCGCAACCTTAATGCAGGAGTTTTTTGAGAAATGCCGCAAAAGGAAGAGATAGTTGCACTGCTAGATGAGTTGGTAGCTTTACAGGAAAAGACATTGTTAAAGATGGGACGGCAATTTGTGCCAACTCTCACGGAAGAGGATGTGTTGCAACCGATGGACTATCCCCAGCTAGAATACAACGCGCCGTTCCGGTATGAGGAAGGGTTATTGGCGGGCATGCATTCGGTGCGCTCGGCTGTGCTTGCTCTCTTTCATGAGGATAAAAATAGATGCGAGCGAAGCTCTCTGTCCTAATTTAAGCTGACGGCCATGTCTTTTTTAGCGATCCTAATCAATATGAGTATGTTAGCTTAATCCAAACACAGTTTTGATAGCGCCACCTATCTTGAATGATTTTTTGTGCGGTAGAAGTAAGAAATAAGCCATTGGGTACATATTGGATGCGTGACAGATAGAGAAGCATTCCTCTAGTATTGTGCGCCACTTGCACATCTGCTCCGATGGTGAAACGATTTTCTTGGAACCCATAATATTCCAACAAGAGTATCTCATTTTCTACAAGTGGGTTTAATCCTCCTTTTCCTATGATCCAGGGAGTTCTGACAGAGATGCGCCATCTTCCTAGCCATAGATTAGGGCCATTCGCAAACCAATAGTATTGTCCACGTAAGCGGTTGTCTATTTTCCAATCGTGGACAGAAAATTTGATGTAGACGTCGATAAAGGGGTCATAAGCTGGTTTCCACACCCGTTGTGGACGCAAATCATATTGCTGTCTATATCCCGGAGCGATACCGAGCCATTTATTCACGGGAAAGAGAAAACTCGCGTGAAAGTAGTAGAAAAAAAGGGTTCCAGCTCCTTGGCCATAGCGCCACTGTGTTTCGAGCAACATCCGAATGTCATTGTTGATAGGAACATTATAGTGCGCATCCCACCAAAACTGATTGAGGTTATTGTCATTAACATGCGCAGCAAAAACAGCTGTAAAACTACACCAGATAAGTAGAAAAAAATATCTCATCTATTTCTGACGTCTCTTCCCGATTTTCTCCATTCTTCGTTTTTCACGCTCAGAGAGAGAGTCTTCACCAAAACGAGAGATTTTATCGAGCATGCGATTTATAAAAGCGGTGTCGCTCTCTTCTTTCCTTTTTGCAAAACGGGTGATATCGATAATTTTTTCGTCACTGTCGTAGTGTTTCTCTTTTTTGTAAGGGTTGGGGAGCTTCCATATCCACTTTCCAAAAAGAAAACCCCACCCAATTGCTATCAAGTTGGCAAAAAACGTGGCGAAGTTCAGTCCGAGAAAATTAAAGAGAAGACCGATCGCTAACAAGATTACCACAAGCCATTTTGCGCGGATGCGCCAGACTAAGAAAAGGTAGAGATCGAGATCAGGACAAATCATTGCCCAAGCCATCAAGCAGGCATAAATGGGAGGACCCGCACCGATCAATACACTGTTAGGAGCAAAGAAAAAGAAATAGAGAAGTGCCGCGAGTCCAGCAAGTATGCCTGCCCCAAAATAGAAGAGAAGAAAAGAGAGAGAGCCGAAACGGGAACAGAGTTCTCTACCGGAAAACCAGAGAAGAAACATGTAAAAGAAGATAGAAATTAAAAAGTAGAGAGAAAAGCTGTGACCAAAAGAGTGGACAAAAAAATAGGTGACAGGTTGCCAGAACCACCCTTTCGCGATGCCCATAAGCGAAAGGGGAAGCCATCCGCCTGGGCCGATTACTTTGAATGTCTCCATAGTGAAAAATGAGATGATCGGGGACAGGATAGACGTGAGAACGGTGATCCACAGCAATACCTTTATCGTAAGAGGAGTTTTCCCGATTCCAGAAAAAAAAGATTGTTGCATCTCTCGACCTTTGTTAAGATATCATCATGTTTTCTCTATACAAATCACAATCCATGGCCCTACTAACAGATCTTTACGAGGTTACCATGGCCTATGCTTACTGGAAAAGAGAAATGGCGGAAGATGACGCAGTTTTCCATCTTTTTTTTAGAAAGACCCCTTTTGGCGGAGGTTACGCTGTTTCGGCTGGATTGGAGAGTGTAATTGACTATCTCCAGAATTGGCACTTTAATACAGAAGACTTAGATTATTTGGCTTCCGTTCGTACAGCGGAGGGAGAGTCTATTTTTGAAGAGGGTTTTTTACGCTACTTGGGAGAGATGAAGTTATCGCTCGATATTCACGCAGTAAAGGAGGGGGATGTGATTTTTCCCTATGAACCCCTTTTTCGTGTAAAGGGTTCTATTTTGCAGGCCCAATTATTAGAGACTCCGCTCCTCACGCTTTTCAATTTTCCGACGATGATTGCGACTAAAGCGGCACGAGTAGTGAGCGCGGCTGCAGGAGATGAAGTATTGGAGTTTGGCATGCGACGAGCACAAGGAATCGATGGAGCCATGACAGCGAGTCGCGCCTGTTATATCGGCGGTTGTCATGCTACTTCAAATGCATTAGCTGGAAAGTTATTGGGTATTCCTGTCAGGGGTACACATGCACATAGTTGGGTGATGGCTTTTGAAAATGAGCTTCAATCTTTTCAGGCCTATGCGGAGGAGCTCCCTCATAGCTGTGTCTTTTTGGTCGATACTTATGACTCGATCGCAGGAGTGAAGAATGCGATTAAAGTCGGGGAGTGGTTGAGAGAACAAGGGCGTTCTTTTGGAGGAATTCGACTCGATTCAGGAGATATAGCCTACCTCAGTATTCAAAGTCGGAAGCTGTTGGATGAAGCGGGATTTACTGATGCAAAGATTGTGGCAAGCAATGAGCTGAATGAATATCTCATCCGTGATCTGAAGGCGCAAAATGCGCGAGTTGCGACATGGGGAGTGGGTACCAATCTCGTCACAGGACAGGATCAAGGAGCTTTGGACGGAGTATATAAAATTGGAGCTTTTCGAAAGAAAGGGAAGAAGCAATGGAAGTATTGCCTGAAGTTTTCCGAAAGAATGTCCAAGACATCTGATCCAGGAATTTTGCAAGTGACACGCTTTTGTCATCCCAGATACGGCTATATAGGTGATGCGGTGCATGATGTGGAGACATCGATGGAGAAGGGATGTGAGATTGTGGACCAACTAGACCCCATCAGAAAGAAACGATTTGAGCCCCAACTAGAGATGAGAGAGATGCTCGTGCCCATTTTTACAAAAGGAGAGTGTGTCTATAAAAAACCTTCGCTAGAAGAGATCCGCGTTTACGCAGCAGCGGAACTCTCTCGGTTTGACAGCAGTATCAAACGGTTTTCCAATCCACACTCATATCCTGTAGGAATGGAACAATCACTGTATCAGAAAAAACTACGCTTGGTTGAATCTATCAAGAGAAAAATGCGTGAAAGCTCTCCTCATTGTTGATATCCAAAATGATTTCTTGCCGGGTGGTTCTCTTCCTATTCCGGAAGGGGAGCGCATCATCCCCGTTGTAAATGCTCTGATAGAAGCATTCGATCACGTGATTGCATCGAAAGATTGGCATCCACCAGGGCATTGCAGCTTTGCGATCTGGCCGCAGCACTGCGTGCAACATAGTTTTGGCGCTGAATTTCCCCAAGCTCTCCACCAAGAAAAAATCAAAAAAGTTTTTTTCAAAGGGAGTGAAAAAAAGAGAGAGGGCTATAGCGCTTTTGCAAAAGAGAGCGGACTTACCAGCTATCTACAGGAACAAGGAATAGATGAGCTTTTTGTGGTGGGATTAGCGACAGACTATTGCGTAAAAGAGACGGTACTAGATGGATTGCAGCGCCACCTGAAGATCTCTGTTGTCAAAGAGGGATGCCGTGCAGCACACGATCAGATAGGAGCTTTAGCTAAGATGAAAGAGGCTGGAGCCAGTATCATATGAAAAATAGACCATAAAGCTTTATGGCTCTATGGTCTATTTTTTTAGGGGGGGGGGTGTTTGCTAATCGTTAGATTTGTGCAATCTGTCTTGACAAGTCTGTCTCCATCTGACAAAGAGAGGCATCGACCTGTACTTTCTGTACGTTTCCGTTGATGACAGCCTGTATGTTTGTCATATCAATCTGCGCGGACTGGCCAAGCTCGTTAATGCGATCAGAGATGACGCTACGCTGAGCATCGATCTGTTGGTTTCCAGACTGTAATGATTCCAACGCTGTAGAAGACATAGATTTCCTCGTTACCTGTAGATAAGCGATCGAAGACTCTAGCTGGATCAAATGCTGTTTAGAGGCGTTGTTCATCTGCAACTCATCCGAACCAATCTGCGCTGTTCTAGCTCCAGTAGCGTAGGAGAGCTGAATCATGGCCGCTGCATAATAGATCGCATCCGGAGCAGCGGAAGGTGTTTTTTCCTCGCTCTCTTG
>JBJXGG010000012.1:0-9317 GCA_046153495.1 Chlamydiales bacterium | reverse complement strand
CACCTGACTCACCGTATTCAATGAGCTCCCTTCCTACATGAACAGCGAGCTCTTTAGGGAGAAGCAAAAGGTTCTGTACCCGAACAGGAAGAGCCTCCCAAAACTGCGCTGTCTGCACAACGCCCGATTGAGCATATTCCATAAGCTCCACTCCGACCACAACAGCGAGTTCACGCGAAGCCAGGTAGAATTCGCGCACGTTTTCAAGCTGCACCCAGCTCTTTTGCATCTCTCCGATTGCAGAAAAGCCTACATCTTCTCCAAACGCAACAATCGCTCTTCCTATCTCTATAGGGATTTGACTCCCCTCTTCACCTATGCGTACGACTACGTGACCCAACTGCACCGTTTGGGCCACCGCGACGTCAGCGTAATCCACGGCCTCCTCTCTCACAGCCGCGAGGAGAGGAACTGTGATTTGTCCTATGACGACCGGAACACGATGCGTAGCTAAGAGAGTTTGCTCTCCCTGTTCTAAGGCTGCCTCTCCATATTCGACAAAAGCTCCACCGACACCTCGCGCTCCCTCCATGCCAATATGGCCTGCCTGGACCATTCCATGGCCCACAGCATAGAGAGTCTGGAGAGCTTGATGTCCACCACCGGCCGCATAATCGTAAAGATCAGAAGCGACAGCTCTAGCAATCTCTGCAGGAGCATGGAATCCCTCTTCGAAAGCTCGAAGCGAAGCTAAAGCTGTTTGGTCGGCCTGTTCTACCACAGAATAGCCATAATCTCCGAGGTTTTCTCCGACAGCACAGGTAAACTCAGCCGCCGGATGAAGCCCCGCGCGTAGAGCACGCAGCCCTCCCACCCCCGTTTGAGAGGCTTGATCGATACCCGAGGAGAAATAGTCGCACACATTGTCCCATACACCGGAAGCGATATCAGCAACCGCATGCCAAGCTTTGGGCGCAGCTGTGCGCACAAACATACAACAATTGTGCATCTCACTCAAGCCAGACGAGCCATAATCCACCAGCTCATCTTTGGTGCGCCAAGCAAACTCGTACAGGTGCTTGAGAGCCCATTTCCCAACCTGATAGACCCCCATAAAACAGCATAGGGGTACCGCTAGGCATGTCTCGCAAGCATTGAGTTCGGATTCTGATCGACGAGAAACCTCAGCCATATCTTCTACGCACGCACGCTTTGGAGACGGGCAGCTTGTGATGCATCCAACTCCCCTTGGGCCTGCTCAGCCGCTCTTTTTGCCGCTACCATCTTTTGCTTATGCTCTGCCCAGAATTTATTTTCGTTTGTCTGGAACTCAGCATCTTTCGCGCCAATTGCATCCATACGCGCAACATAGTAGTCTCTTAAACGATCCGTACTGATCGCTTCAGGGGCAATAGTGTTTATGATGCCGATAAATGGCATGATTAGGGTAGTGAGACAGTCGACACATTCATAACCCATCCGCGTCAAGTCCGTACCTACGCGGCCCTCCCAGAAACGGTACCCTTTTTCCTTATCATATTTGGAAGCCTGCCATGCAGAAACAAGCAAAGAGACCGGGCTTGTAATCACGCGGAAAGCGACCCGAATAGCACGCGCGGTCGCAGTCAAACCAAAACCAAAAGTAGCCGCCATGATGTTCTTAATGCGTACGCTTTTCTCATCAACATCACCTCCATGCACACGAGTAGCGCGCGCTCTATCATGAGCCACAATCACTTGACGTACCGCCATTGGTGTCGTAGGCGCTAAGGCAAAAAAACTTCTTCCTCTAAGAAGCTTGCTGAGTTTCGTCAAATAGCTAACATATTGAGCCTGACATTCGGACGCTTGGCCGTTTGCTGGCTGAAAATCAGTCTTATATTGGACTTGCTCTGCAAGCTGCTCTCCTATATTTGCATACGTTACTGTCTGATATGCTGCTGCCATAAAATTTCCCTCTATTGGTGATATTGTTTGTAACATATATTATAATCACTAACAGAAATTTACGAAATCTTTAAATAAACACTACATTGTTTTTGCGTAAAAAAATGTAGAAACAACCCGAACAGGGCGGTTTTTTTAATAAATACAAATATTTATTTACTGCTCTGCGATAGATCTCAGCCTGTTTGTCATAGTGATGTCTCTTCATCACCTCTTCTACATCATCTACTATATTTGACTTCCAATCTATAATATAAAATTTATTATCATATTCAAAGAGAAGATCAATAAATCCTTTCATATATCCATTTTCAATAGGATAGAGGAACTCCATCTCCCGTATCATTTTGGCAGGATCTATAGCAATTAAAGGCTTTCCGATCACAGGAAGGGGAGTCTGCAAAGTTTTTGAGACCATTTTGATCACCTCCCCTTCGTAGGGAGCCAATAGAGTATTTTGTAGAAGAGGGGGGATTGCGCTTTGCAACTCTGCATCAAAAGCAAGTTTTTGAAGAAGAGTATGCAAAGCTGTACCAATCTCTGGTCCAATCGGCAGTCTCTCGTTATGAGAAAGGGGAGTCACCTCCCTCTCATAACTATAGAGAGAGGAGAAGGAGTGAATAAAGCTCGCCTCAAAGATCTTTCCCACCTGTTCTGGATGTGCAAGATCTACTCTTTCCTGCGTAAAATAAGGCTCAGGTATATCTGATAGCGGCGTAATCAGGCAATCTGTTCGCGATAAAAAACGGTGGATCGGAGCCTCTCCCTGTTCCAAAACTGGGATATATAATCTTTTCTTAGCGCGTGTGAAAGCGACATAGAGTTGCCGCATCTTCTCAGCCTCAAGCTCTTCTCTATGCAAAAGGTTTGCTTCCTTAGATGCGGTATATCTTCCCTCCGAGTAGACAAGACCCTCTTTATAGGGTGTTGTAATAGTGAGACCGATCGGAAATACGTTATCAAACTCTAATCCTTTGCTGACATGAATAGTAAGCACTTGAATTGCCTCTTGAGTCTCCTGTTGTGCCTCTACCTCTTCTGGGTCTAGCTGAGCCAGCGCATCGAAATCGAGACGATTTTCAGAGAGATATTCGATCAATTGCCGTAAATCTTGATAAAGCTCTTCATTGCGGGCGACTAAATGAGCTCCCTCCTCCTCTTCGAATGCGTGGAAAAAAGAGAGTAAGCCCCCCTCTTTCCAAAGAGTATGAAAACGGAAAAATTGTGCAAAATAGGGCTCTAAATCTGTCTCGAGGAGATTTAACGCATATAGCGGCCCACCCAAGACTAATAATACTCTCTCTTTTTCTAGATGCTCCAATGCTTGGAGCAAGTGATCAAGAATGGGGTATGCAAGCGAGTCGAGCAAAGAGCGCGAGCGACGGCTCTGAGCAGGAAAGCCCCGTTTATGCGCATATTCTAAAAATCGTAGCGCTTGATAACGATCTTTTACAAGCACGGCATTCTCTTGCAAAGGATAGGAAACCAAATGAAGAATCTCTGCAAAAAGTCTCTCCTCACTTTGTGCAGAGAAGGCCTTTATACACTCCTCTTCTATGTCTGGTTTTTGCTCATCAAAACGCACAGGGTGACAGGGCAACGAAGAGGAGAGTTTAGGTAGAGAAATAAAATCGGGTAGTTGTGCAAACAACGCGTTTAGTTGACGAACAAGAGCAGGAACGCTCCGATAGTTACAATCGAGCTCTTCTATCGTTGTGAAACAGTTTCTTGCTTCTAAATAGGTATAAATATCGGCGTGTCGAAAACGGTAGATCGCTTGCTTGGGATCCCCCACCAAATAGAGAGGCCCTCTAAACTCCTGCATAAAGAGTGTAGAAAAGATACGCCATTGCAGTGCATTCGTATCTTGAAACTCGTCGATCAACACCGCCTTATATTGTGAGCGTATCTTTTCGGCAAATGCAACTTCTCGCACTTTTTCTTCCATATGGCGCAAGAGATCTTCAAAAAAAAGCAACTCGTTTGCTCTGACGAACTCTTCGATTTTTTTTCTTGCTCCTTCACACAGTAGAGAGAGAATATGCAACGGATCTGAGAGTTTTTCTAAAATGTCTACAGCCTGTGTAATGTGTGACGGAATTGCTACAGCGGATTTCTGCAGACGATTTTCTACCTTGAGTAATAACAGCGGTGAATCGACTAAATTTCTTCTCTTTGTATAGTCGTAAAAACCCCGTTTTACCTCTTCTTTGAGAGTTTTTTGTCGATTAGATGTTTTTTTGAAATGTAAAGCTAGTTCAGATAGTTCTGCCAAAGAGATTTCTGGAAGTGCAAATGTATTGGGCGCGCACTCTATTGGAATGCGATCGTTGGCAATGCGAAGTATGGTTGTGACAAGTTTTTCGATATCATTTTGGTGTTGTCGCAGCAATTTATCGATCTGTTCTGCACTGCATACATCTGTTGTGCGCAAAAAATCTTTCACAACGCGTCGCAATAAAATCTCTTTATTTTCTTCTTTTATCTCCAGACTTAAATCTGCTTCGAGAGCGTGTTCCACAAGGCAATGATAACAAAAGCCATGGATGGTAAAAATATTTGCCTCATCAAAATCATAAGTAAATTTTCCAATGCATTGATGAATCCGTTTTTTCAAATCGAGCGTTGCCGCTTTGGTAAATGTGACCACCAAAATCTCTTCTATGCGGGTTCCCTCTTCTAAAAGACGACGTACAATATTTTCGATAGCAAATGTTTTACCAGTACCCGCAGAGGCCTCTATGAAGCGGCTTGTATACACATCAAAATGAGGATCTAATACATTAAAACCAGGCATGGATCATCTCCTCATATAAAATCTCTGTCTCTGGCTTCCATGCTGCAATCAACTTCTCTATAGAAGGTAAAACACGTCCTTGCAACGCCCATTGCAATGCAGAGTCGTATGTAGGGGCTATAAATTCTTTTTGTAGCTTTTCAGAATTACCATGAAAAATAGACTCTATAAAATTTGGATAGAGCGGTGAAGGATTTTTACTAGCAAGAAAAAAGTATCTGAGATAGCTTTCTAGACTCGTTTTTGCTAGACTAAACTGTTTATCCTTTGTAATGAAATTTGGCTCACCCCATCCTATTTCATTGTACAATAAAAATAGGGGCCACCCTTTTAATACACCATTCAAATCCCCTTTTTCAGATATGTGTAGACCATTTTTTGTCACGCCTTCTAATGTTCCTGTAATCGTACAATTGCCTATTTTTATAGCTGGATAATGCCAAAGATATTCGTTGATTTGCTTTGGCATTTGACAATGAGTAAAGAACTCAATTGAAGTCGTAGATATATTCTGTGCTAACTTTTCTATTTTTGCATCGGCAATCTCTTTAAAAAGTCCCGAGGGATAATCACCTCGATTTTGCAGGCGATAAATCGCCTCTTCTAACGGTCTGCGTAAACTCTCTTTGCGAAATTGCGCGAGTGTTATCGGAGAGAGAAGAAAATCCTCTTCCTCTTTAATGTGCAGTTCTTGCGAAAAAGAGATACCAAATTGCTGTTGAAAATAGTGTCTGAGCGGGGATCTGGCTACTCTTTGCAAAGCAGATATCTCTATTTCACCTCCACACACAACTGGAGAGATATGTAGCGCGAATGGAGCAATAATCTGTTTTTTGTTTTGCACCGCTTTTGCCATCTCATACGCTACTGTAGATGTGATTTTGTAGTGTGGATCATATTTACGCATAGGATGCACACGTTTTTCAAAGTTATAAAAATGTGTTAAAAACTCGGCAACTAGATGAGAGGGCTCTTCTTGATAGCTCATGACAAACCTCTCCTCAGTAGATAGGATTGCCTCTAGGAAAAGATAGCGATCGAAATCAAGACGGCTGGGTGAATATTCCCCTTGAGTTTGACGCAATAAATCGAATGAGACTCTCTTTTCCTTGCGTGGAAACGCATCTAAATCCATGCCAAGGAGCCAGATCATCTTGGCAGGAATCGCGCGCATTGGCAGCAAAGAGCAGAAGCGAACTGCTTGTAAGTGATTCCCATTTTTTGTCTCATTTTTTTGCTGCAAAGCCTCTTCCAAAAGAGGGCGTATCTCATCAAATGAATAGACCTCTTCCTGTAAAGCGCAGCTACTGAGGGCGGTGAGATCGGGACAACTCTCTAGATATTTATTACATATGTTGTAAAGCTCAGAGATCCACTCGGACAAAGTTTTTTTGCCCATCAACTGTAGGTCCGAATAGAGAGAGTAGAGCGTGATGGCAATTTTTCCTAAGAGCTCTGCCTCCATGATCGAGATGGGCAGATCATTTGTCGCAAGCGCTGCGAGGAGTCTATCAATCCCATTTTTCCAGGTCGCATGATCATCACACTCTTTTCCCAAAATAGCGCTCTTGTGAGCGGCATCTACTCCCCAGCGGATCCCCGTCACCTCGACCCATTTTTTTAAAAGGTCTAGCTCATCCTCTTGCAGCCTTTTTTGGAAATATTTGAGAAGAGAGGGGGCGCTAAAACGTTGTTTTTCTAAATCTAAGAGCTCTAAAAGCCCACTTGCCTCCTCTGCTGGAAGGTCTAAGAGTTGGTAATCAATCATCTTACCAAAAATTGCTTGAATGTAGGGGGCATAGGGCTCAATATCGGGTGCCATGACGATGATCTCTTTCGGCTCAAAAGGGGAGTGTAATATCTCCTCATAAAGTACCTCGATCTCTCGATGCTTGGTAGGAATTTTATGGAGCTGGATAGAGTCATCTCCTTCGATATTTTCTCTCCCCAATTCGAGAAGCTGTTTTTGAAAAAGAGGAAGAGCCTTTGTAGCAAAAGAGAGTTGATAGTGCTCTACCGTCTCGATATCACTCTCTTCCACCATTTTGGCAAATTCTCGACCCATTTTCCCCAAATTGGCCAAAAAAGGGTGTTGATCTTCGAGATAAATGGGGTCGATTTTTCTCTGTTCCTTTTTTCCCGCAAAGTCGCTCCAAAACTCTTGGCAGGGAGAGAGGTGATAGTAATGCATATTTTCCAACTGCTGAAAAAGATAGAAGTAGGGCTTGGGAATATGGCTAAAAGAGAAGAGATGTATCGTTGCTGACAACTTTTTTCGATAGATCTCATGACGAGCAATGCGATTCCAGAGGTGATGTTGCCAATCGGTGGGGTTTTTCTCCCACTCTTCGGCTACCTTTCCTCCGTAGATACGGTATCTATGGAAGAGCTTCGCCAAATGAGCGGCGAGTACCATGTTACGTCGCCCTCTATTTTTTACATAGGAGTTTAGCTCAGCAATTTCTTTTATCTCTTTCTTTATAAATAATGTAAGATCTAACTGAGAAGGGAAGTTGTTAGGAAAAAATGTGCGGACCGCCTCTTCCAAAAAAAGTGTCTCATATCCTGCAGCAATACCTAACCGATCCGCGAGAGCTTGGGCAACCCATTTTCCCATCTCCTTGCTCGGAACTACAATGATTCTTTTTTGGACATCTGCCACAAAAAGATTTTTAACCAAGTCATCGGCTAACACCTCAAGTTTATTGCTAAAAAAGAGCTTTCCTTGATTAACTTTCTCCATGGTCTCGCCTAAGCGAAAACTCCTCTCTTCATTTGCTTCCCTCAATCTCACGCAATTTTTCACTGCGCTCAATGATAATCTCTACAAGCTGATTCTTGTCTTTTTTTTGATTCATTTACTTGGAACCGATAAAAGCAACGCCATCCTAGCAACAGCGGGAGCGATTTTCGTGATTCCTTTTCTTGTTTTTGCCTCGTTTGCCGGCTCTATTTCCGACCGTTATAGCAAACGGGCAGTCATTTATTTTACGCGAATTTTTGAGATTATCGCAACGATACTAGGTATCCTCGCTTTTTATTTTGAATCTGTGATCGGGGGTTATGTCGTTCTTTTTCTATTAGCCCTGCAAAGCACGATTTTTTCTCCTGCCAAGTACGGGATTATTGTTGAAATTACTCCTCGGGAGAAAGTCTCTCATTGCAATGGCATTTTGACAGCCACTACCTATTTGGCAATCATCTTAGGGACATTTTTTGCCTCTTTTTTGTCAGATATGACACGCAAAGATTTTGTGCTAGCCGTCTCTTTTTGTCTCCTTATCGCCCTACTCGGCGCGCTGAGTTCTCTTTGGATCGATAAAACACCCGCCCAGGCTGCCAAAAAAAAAGTCTCTGTACGTTTCATCCGCGACATCTTTCGCTCGCTAAAGAAGGCTCGTCAACGTCGCTATCTACTTACTGTGATTCTTTTCGGCGCCTATTTTCTCTTTTTAGGAGCCTTCACACAACTCAACATTATCCCTATGACTCTTCAATCGCTTGGGATGAGTGAAGTGCAGGGGGGTTATCTTTTTTTAATGACCGCTCTAGGTATTGGAATTGGGAGTTTTTTTGCCGGCCGCTTCTCTCGCAATGAAGTAGAACTGGGCTTTGTTCCCTTAGCAAGCTTGGGAGCTTCTCTTTGTTTTTTAGGAATCTTTTTTTTTGCTTCTCATTTTTTCGCCGTAGTATTTTTTCTCATCCTCTTGGGAATATGCGGAGGCTTTTATATCATTCCTTTGGAAGTCTTTATCCAGGTCGCGAGTCCAGACGAGGATAGGGGACAGAATGTCGCCACAGCGAATTTTCTCAATTTTATCGGAGTGATTGCTGCTTCGGGGCTTCTCGCGCTTGTCGGCAGTGCTCTTGAACTCTCAGCTGCTACCGGATTTTTTGTCTTAGGGCTTATGACATTTTTAGTAAGTGTCACTCTCTTTATCCTTTTTGCCGATCAAGTATTTCGTTTTGCCTCGTCCCTTATCGCTTGGGTTTTCTGGGATCTGCGAGTTGTTGGAAAAAAGAGACTGAAGATGTCTGATCCTATTGTTCTTGTGGGGCAGAAGAGTAGTTGGTTAGACACGATTGTGATGATGGCCACACTCCCGCGGCTGATCCGTTATATCATTCCAATTGAGAAGAAGACCAAACGACATAAATACTTTTATGATTTTTTATGGCTTATTCCGATGGACCATAAGCACGTTTCTACGATTGGCCCTGAAACATTTGCTATTATCAAAAAAGAGTTAGAGTGCGGCCACTCTATTTGCTTGATGCATCCCACAAATTTACCCCCAAAAACGTTGTTGCAGTGGCGCAGTTACTTAGAGGAGAATCTACAAAACATCGACGTCCCGATAGTCCCTATCCACATCCTGAGAAAGACCCCTGAGAAAACAAATGGGCGATTTGCTCAACTCCGCTCTCTTTTTGAATATCCTGTGCGCGTTGCATTTGGCACACAAATCGATAGTCATACCATTTATCAGAAATAAAGCTAAAGAGTTGGGTTGGATAATGCGACAGATTTGAATGATCGTTTCGAAACGCATGTTTTTACACATGAGTGAGAAACGATCATTCAAAGATGATACATTATACGGCCCTAATTTTTAACTTTATTTCTGATAAA
>JBJXGG010000010.1:0-10402 GCA_046153495.1 Chlamydiales bacterium | reverse complement strand
GATCTTTGCTGTCCGAGATCAATTGATTGGTCGTTGGATTTCGACGCAGCAGAAATATTACGATAAAGATATGAAACGCGTCTATTACCTCTCCATGGAATTTCTCATGGGGCGAACTCTACGCAATAGCCTTGTCAACCTCAACCTGTTAGATAACTGCTACAAAGCAGTGCACGATTTTGGTTTTAACTTGGATGATCTTTTCGAGACCGAGATGGACGCCGCTCTGGGTAATGGAGGTTTGGGACGTCTTGCTGCTTGCTTTCTCGATTCAATGGCGACCCTCGGCATTCCAGGTTATGGCTACGGCATTCGATATGATTATGGGATTTTCACTCAAAAAATTAAAGATGGTTTTCAGTCAGAGATGCCTGACAACTGGCTCCGTTACGGCAACCCCTGGGAGATATGTCGCACCGATTATCTCTATCCGATCCAATTTTATGGCCGAACTCGTCAATATACAGACAAGCACGGAAAATTATGCGTGGAATGGATTGATACAGAAGAAGTGATGGCTATGGGATACGACACGCCGATTCCAGGTTATAATAACAATACTGTGAATACCCTGCGACTATGGCAGGCAAAATCGTCGCGAGGATTCGATTTTAGCTATTTTAACCATGGTAACTATATCCGTGCTGTAGAGGATATCTCTACTACGGAAAATATCTCGCGTGTACTTTATCCTAATGACAATATTGTGGAAGGGCTAGAACTGCGTCTTAAGCAGGAGTTTTTCCTTGTGAGCGCTACGGTCCAGGATATCATCCGTCGCTATAATAAAGCCCACGTCCATCTCGATGGTCTTGCCGACAAAGTTGCCATCCAACTCAATGATACTCATCCCTCTTTGGCGATTGCTGAAATGATGCGGCTCTTGATCGACCGAGAAGAGCTGAGCTGGGAAAAAGCGTGGCGTCTGACAAAAAATACATTCGCCTATACGAACCACACTCTTCTCCCCGAGGCACTGGAGAGGTGGAATATTCCTTTGATAGAAAAGGTGCTTCCTCGACATCTTGAAATCATCTACGAAATCAACAATAGATGGCTTCAAGAGGTAGAGCGTTGCTATCCAGGAGATGTAGGGAAAAGGGCAAGGCTTTCAATCATTGAAGAGGGAGAGGTAAAGAGATTGAATATGGCCCGCTTAGCCATTGTAGGTTCTCACAAAATAAATGGGGTGTCTAAACTGCATTCAGATCTTTTGAAACACCAGACATTTGAAGATTTCTACCGTATGAACGAATCCCTTTTTACGAATAAGACGAATGGAATTACCCCTCGTCGTTGGTTAAAAGAGTGCAATCCCGATCTCGCCTCCTTGATCACAAGGCAGATCGGAGAGGATTGGATCACAAACCTAGAGCAACTGCACCGCCTCCTTCCTCTTGTGAACGATGCGACCTTCTGCACAGAATACCGTCGCATCAAAAGAGATAATAAGGAGCGTTTAGCCAAGGTGATTTTCTCTGAATACGAGACAAGCGTGAATCTCGATTCGCTGTTCGACTGCCACTCTAAAAGGATACACGAATATAAGCGACAATTACTCAATCTGCTGCATGTGATTGTTCTCTACAACCGAATCAAACGGGGAGATTTGCAACACATTGTACCACGTACCTACATCTTTAGTGGGAAAGCCGCTCCAGGCTACTTTGTCGCAAAACTGATAATCAAATTGATCAATTCTGTAGGCGCACTGATCAATAATGATAAGCAAGCCTCTGACTATTTAAAAGTCTTTTTCCTTTCTAACTACAGGGTAACCCTCGCTGAAAAGCTAATTCCTGCTTGCGACCTTTCAGAACAAATCTCCACTGCAGGAACAGAGGCTTCCGGAACGGGAAACATGAAATTCGCTCTCAATGGTGCCCTGACTATCGGAACGCTGGACGGTGCGAATATTGAGATCTGCGAAGAAGTGGGCGAAGAGAATATTTTTATCTTTGGTAATACTACCAAACAGATCTACGAGTTAAAAGAAAAGGGGTATAACCCCTGGAATTATTATAAAGACAACCCAGAACTCAAAGAGGTATTAGACCAGATCTCTTCAGGGGTGTTCAGTAATGGAGATAAAGAGTTATTCAAACCTATCATCCGCTCCCTTTTGGACGGAGGTGACTATTACTGTGTCTTGGCTGATTTCGGTGACTATGTGCAGTGCCAAAACCGTGTGGCTGCTCTCTTCAAGGAACCAGAGGAATGGACACGAAAGGCCTTAATTAATACTGCACGTATGGGAAAATTTTCCAGTGATCGCAGTATTCGAGACTACGCAGAAGAGATTTGGGGTGTAGAATAGGAATAATTATTGACCACATAGCCAGTTCAACATCTTCAAGAGTCGCTGCTGCACTCAAACAACTGAGACTAGAGCTGCACGAGCCGCTCTATCGGTTGCACGAGTGAGAGCGGCTACTTTCCGCTCAAAGGGCGCCATGATCTGGTCGATCGACGTAGTGCTCAACAATCGTCCTAAACGGACCCTAACTTCACCGGATTCTTGTTGAAATCGTTCTATCTCCTCAGTCGTCATTTCCTCAGCTCGCCGCTCACTATCTATTTCCATCGCTCGTAGTTCTTGTTGCATTCCATTGTCTGCATCACTAGTACGCAATAAACAGCAGCCGGTCGCAGTGAATGAAAGTACTGTCATTGCCACTCCGGCAACTTGATTCCACCAAAATAACTTTTGCCGCATCAGCGGGTCATCTGTATACGTATAACTTGCATTCAACCAAACGGTTACAGCCCCCATGAATCCCGTAGCTGAGGCAGCTACCCAAACATAACATCTTCCAAACTGAGACGTTCCTTTTAATTTCTGTATAGTCTCCAAGCGTTGGCAATCAAAATATCTGCTTTCTATATTCGTCACATGAACCTCCAAATTTAAACAAGAGCTTTGAGGAACACAAATCAAAATTCAGGTTATCGAATATTTTAATCAAAAGACCCTGTATTTTTTCTAATTTCCTAATTACTTAAAAAAAGTATAACAGAAAATGATTTATAAAGAAATAAAAAATGTAACTATTCACCATGGTAAGCGCATCAAACATTGCAATCATACTGATGTTTATTTGACAAAAGTACGTATCTCAGGAAATTTTTGATGCGCTTACTTTGAAAAAATAGGTAACTATACAATAAAACTTAATTTTGATAATTTGTATAAATATGTGGCTATAAATCGGATGAATTCTTTTGGTATACCTATTGGAAAAGGGATAAATGAATAGATATAATTTTAAATCAAAAAAAAATTATCGCCCGGATCAGCTGCAGGCAGATTTAAGCAACAACGGCTCTGTTTTTAGTGCCGAACATGTCTACCTGCATACTCCGAATATATCAAAGGAAAATATTATTGGGACAAACGTAGGGATTCGTCCTTTCAGAAAAACAGGCGTTCGGATAGAAGCAGAGCAAATCGAAGACAAATTGATTATTCATAATTATGGTCATGGAGGGTCAGGGTTTACATTGTCTTTCGGCGGAGTTCAGGAAGTATTAGAAATCCTTGCTAATCACGACACTGCCTCTAAAACTGTAGCCATTTTAGGTGCAGGCGTTGTAGGATTGACTGCCGCTTACGATCTTCTGGAAAAAGGTTATGAAGTTCAAATCTATTCGGATAAATGGTCTCCTAATCTTACGTCCAACGTGGCTGCAGGTATTTGGAGCCCTCTTTCATTCCCGAAAGATCTTTCAGAGGAAAAAAAACAGCTGCATTTGCGTATGCAGAAAAATTCTGAATGTCGTTTTTTAAAAAGTATCGGTGAATTCCCAGAGTTCATTGGAGTTCGGCTTATTCCTTCGTATAGTTTTGAAAACCAAGCATCACCAGTATCTGATAGAGAAAAGCAAAAGGAAGAAATTATAGCCCATTTCGATAATGGTGTGACTAAAAATGGGAGAAGGGTTTATGAGCTCGGAATCGATGGGCAATTGTTTATGAATGATCTTTACCTAAAGGTAAAGCAAAAAGGGGCTCGTTTAAGACCATGTCATTTTGAATCCTTAGAAGATGTTCTAACCCTCAACGAACCTATAATAATAAATTGTACGAGTATGGGATCTATTAAACTCTTTAACGATCAAGAATTTATTCCAGTTCGTGGTCAACTCGTTTATTTTAATTACCAACAGAATATTGATTATTTATATTTTCATGATATTGACACTGATCTCAGTGATCCTAATATATTTTTTGTTGCGTTGTATCCGTGGAGCGACAGAATGATTTTAGGGGGTGTTTATGAGCAAGACAAACAAGAACCTGTTGTTAGTCAAGATGTTATAGATAAAATTATTAAAAATGCGGAGCTATGTTTGTCTGGGATTCTTTAATTCTGTCTTCAGCAAAAGACTTAATCGGCCTTTTTTTGGTAGCGCCGTAATAAAGAGCGTTTTTGCCTTTTGAGCTCGTCGAGTTCGTACTCGATCTCGTCTCGATTGGTATCGTTCAATGTATCTAGGAGCTCTCTTTCGTGCAGCGCGATTATCTCGATTTCGTTGCGTAAAAATTCTTTTTCTTGCGACCAACCAAAAAGAGAGCGGAGTGCGCGCACCACCGCTTTTACCGGGTCGTTAAGACGAGGCAAAAATTTGAGGTAATCGAACCGTTTCACACGTTCCTTATTCTCCATAGACACCTCTTTTTCGGAGAGCTCCACAGAGACATAACTTCACCGCTGCGGGGAAAACCAGAATAACCTCCCAACCATTTATTGGAAAGTAACGCCATCTCTTTTTCCCTAAAAAGAGACGGACCGTACCAATCACACGCGCTCCGATCCGCCAGAAAGCAAAATCATCTAAGTTGGCTATAATCTGGAGTTTTGCTTTCTTTTTCTCTTGCAGCTTCTGATAGAAGGCCCAATCCCGCTCATTGGGCACCGGAGGGTTAAAAGCAAAGGCCCGGTGGATCAGATCATGCGAATAAAGAGCGATTTGCATAGCCATAGCCCCTCCCATACTATGCCCCGTCACGTAAGGAAGGATATCTCCCCTCTTCAGCTCACGCAGATGTTTATGGATACGGCGCCACGAATGCTGATACGCTGCTGTAGCAGAGCCATGAGGGCCTAAATTAGCAAAAAGGGAGCCTAACATCGAGGGTTGAGAGGGCCACATCTCAGTGCCCTGACAGAGATAGATACCTGGCGCCTCTCTCTCCTTTTTCGAAGGAACAAGAGAGATCGTTTTGACCCCATCTGCAATCAGATGCTGATAGCAAATATAGGAGATAAGCTTTCCCCTTTCTGTAAAACTGGGTACTAAGAGAGGTCTTCCAGCTAGCTCTCGATAAGCTGCTCCATGACTCAACACCCCCAGGGTAAGCTCTCGCCTTTTCCGATCATCCTCAATTTGGGCAATGAAGGCCAAATCACTGCTGATCAGATTTAGCAACTCCTGATCCTTTTTCAATCTAATAGAGACAAAAAACTTAGAGAGAAAACCGGGAGGAGCACCTACCACATCATAAAAACGGTATTCAGGATTATTCCAATAGAGTTCTATCGGATTCGAATCGGCAGAAAGAGAGGGCTTCAGATCCGCAATAAATTTATCGGCAAAATGGAGTGTGATCGGAATAGCTCGCGCATAATGGGAGAGAAAACCATCGTCAGCAATTACCCGGGGAAGATTCCGGAGAACTCTTTTAACTTGCTTTCTCTGCCAAAGCGCACGCACTTTCTCGTTCGCCTTCTCTCCTCCCAATAGCGCTGCACACTCTTTGTAGAAGTGAGCAAGACTCTCCCGTATCCCTTCATATTTTTTTGGGCGCTTGGAGAGAGCTTTCCACTTACCTCCCTCATAATAAAGGTATTTATGACTTTTTCTATGTTGCTGTACAAACTCTTTCAAGTTCATGAGAATATTTTTGTCCCTATCCGTACAAGAGTAGACCCCTCTTCTACCGCAATAGGATAATCCTGACTCATGCCCATTGAAAGAATTGGTAGAGGTGCACCCAGCTGCTTTTGCAAACGCCGCAATCCGGCAAAACAGTGCCGGATTATCTCTTTATTTTCTGTCATAGGAGCCATTGTCATCAACCCCTTAATGACAAGATGCGGTAGAGCATGAACTTCAGGAAAAGCGCGGATCCATTCTTCTGGAGAAAGCCCCCCTTTCGCCAGCTCGCCAGAGGTATTGGCCTGGAGCAAAATAGAGGTATCCTTAGAACTTTTCTGCGAAATAGCACAAGCAAGCTCTACGTTATCGACGCTATGGATCAAGTGAAAACGACCCACTACTTTCGAAACTTTATTTCTTTGTAGAGGGCCTATAAAATGCCACCGAATGTCCGAGGGAAGAGCTGCTATCTTTGCCTCTGCCTCTTTGATACGATTTTCTCCAAAATCACGAGCGCCAGCCTCGTACACCTCCTCTATCTCACGCAAAGTGCGCCCCTTTGATATCACCACCAATGTCACTTGCTCTGGTAGGGCTGTACGAATAGAATTATAGTCCATCCAGAAATTCCAAGATAACATCGCGCACCTGCCCCAAACTCTCTTTTTGGTGTGCTTGACTGATAAAATTCGCCTCAAATTGCGAAGGAGAGAGATAGACTCCCCTAGCAAAAGCGTGATGAAAATAGTCCCGGAAAAGATCTAAATTGCACCGCTTGGCGTCAACGAAATTTTCCACCTTTTTTTGCCCAAAGAAGAGAGTAAAGAGCGAACCCGCCTGATTAATCGATACATCTAACCCTTTTCGTGCAATCAATTCCCGCACAGGTTTCGTGATCACATCCGTTTTTGCTTCTAACTCTTGGTAAAACTCTTCTCGCTCTAATAGGTAGAGCGTTTGATAGCCCGCCTCCATAGCAACGGGATTACCCGACAATGTTCCTGCCTGATATACCTCTCCTCGAGGAGCGATATGGTCCATAATATCTGCGCGTCCACCAAAGGCCGCCGCAGGAAACCCACCCCCCACAATTTTTCCAAGGCAAGTTAAATCACTCTCAATACCGTAGAGCTCTTGCGCTCCTCCATGAGCAACTCGAAATCCAGTAATCACCTCGTCAAAGATCAAAAGAGCCCCTGTTTTTGCCGTCTCTGTGCGCAACATCTCTAAGAAGCCCGGTAGCGGCTCTACCACTCCCATATTGGCAGCAATAGGCTCGAGGATCACCGCAGCCACCCGATCTCCTAACTCTCGTAAAGCAGAAGCCACCTTATCTATCTCATTGAAGTTCAGTACAACTGTGTGCTTCACAAAATCTTCTGGCACTCCTGCAGAAGAAGCTGTTGCAGAGAGATGCGCGACACCCGATCCTGCCTGGACAAGGAGAGAGTCACTGTGGCCATGATAATGACCCGCGAACTTGATGATAAGATCCCTTCTAGTATACCCTCTAGCAAGGCGGAGAGCCGACATAGTCGCTTCTGTTCCTGAAGAGACAAAACGAATCTTCTCAATAGAAGGCACAAGCTCCACAACTTTCGTGGCCAAACGCGCCTCTATCTCTGTCGTGATCCCAAAAGTTGATCCCATCCGGCACCGCTTTACAGCCCCCTCCACAACCCGCGGATGAGCATGACCATGGATAAGAGCCCCCCAAGAGCAGCAACAATCGATGTACTGCCGCTCATCCTCATCGATAATCCTCTCCCCCTTCCCAGACTGCACCACAAGAGGAGTCTGCTCCATTCCAGGAAAAGAGCGAACAGGAGAATTCACCCCTTCTGGGATAACCTGCACTGCTCTGCGATAAATATTTGCACTTAAAGGACGCTCTTCTGTCGTTTTGAGCATGAGGCACTCTTGCTGTATGCATCTTCGAGGGTATGTTTATCTAAAAAAACCAGATATTAGAGCAAGGATTTCTTATGCCGTAAGGTAACTATTCAGGTAGGCATGATGCCATAAGAATTTGATTTTAAGCCATCATGCCTACCTGAATAGTTACGTTGTAAGAAGCTCCCTTATACGATGCTTTATACGAGAATCCTCATAAACGGTGCAGGCCGTATCCAGATATCGCCACCCTTCTGTCGCTTGGGCTACATATCCGCGTGTGTCAAAGCAAGCATGCAGCTGAGCACACGCCTCCCGATAAGGGAAATCTATCGCTCTTTGCAAAGCATCTCTATCCTCTCCATCTAAGGCACCTCTTGAAATAAGTGCTTGAAGAATAGGAAGATCACGGCGATAAATTGCCATCTGGACGGGCTTGATTCCGATCTTTCTACAAGCAAGGCGTACATCTGCTCCCGCCTCTATCAAAGCCAAAACCAAATTTTGATAGGGAATATATACACTATTGCCTTGGCCATCCAGTTCTGTATATCCTTGGGCCAAAAGCAGTGTCAGAGCTGTGTTCCCAACATAGACTGTATCTTGAATGTTGAAATCGATGCCGTGCTCTTTCCCGACTTGAATGATCTCCAATGCCATAGGATATTGCGCATTAGCGATCGCCCAAAGAAGCGCGGAATTACCATGAACATCGGTAATGTTAAAATCGACCCCTTTCATAGCCAGCTCCCTCACAAGAAAGAGAGGAGAACCATGCTTTCCCAAAGAAATGAGAAGTGTATCTAGACGCAATTTGTCGATCCTATTCACTCGAATACTCTTATTCAGAAGATCACGAATCTTCTCTTCTATTCCTCTTAAATCCTCTCTTTTTTTATCTGCTTTAGCAATCTCTCCGTTTCCTTGATAGCGAGCTACTCCCCCAGCTAACGCTCCCCCCAGAATAGGTAGCACTGCACCTCCTCCCGTAAGGACTACCGTTCCTATCACCCCTCCTGCAAAAGCTAATTTTTGCCAAGCATCTCCCTCTTGCGTTGCCCTTTCAACTCCACGTTCGATGCTAGCGTATTTACTTATAAAATACATTAAACCAGATTCATCCAGATTTGTGTCTGCCACTAGGAAAGGAGGGCGCTCTACATGTGGTCCAGGAGCAGCTGAAGCTCCTCTTGCCAACGGTTGCACTCTCTCTGCAGCTGCCGCATCATCATCAGCATCAGTATCATCATCAGCAGCAGCAGGCACAGACATGCTGGCAGCTGCAGGAGACACTGCGACAATTGGGGGAGAATCAGATTTTATAGCATCTGCGGGTATTGCTAAACCATCCGCGGAGCTTCTTACCGGCGGTAGAGCTGGACGAGAAGATGGCGCACTTACCACTGATCTACTGGGTGCCAGAGAGCGAGAAAGCGTTGCACGAGCTCTGTCCTGAAAAACGTCGTCATCCAAGTCTGCTCCATCCGGGCTTACTGCTCTCAAAGGAGAAGGAGGAGGATCTTGATGTGGCCCAGGAGAGGCTGGGACTGGAAGAGAAGACACCTCTGGTTGCTGTAAAGGAGGGCGATCTACATGGGATCGAGGAGCAGCTGGGCCTACCAAGTCGAAAGCCCCTGCAGCAACTACAGAAGGTCTCCCTCCGCCCTCATCATGATGAATAGCACCTAACACACCCCCTACGGCAGCTGCAGTCGCTCTGACAACTGGGGGAGAATCACGCTGTATGGCTATAGGTGATACTAAACTGCCCGAAGAGTGGCTTCTATCTCTCCTTCCCGGAAGTAGATCTGTTGGAGAAGAACTTAGATCCGTTAGAGAATAAAACCTTTGTGGTACGCGGTGACGCAAAGCAGGTTCATCCACAGCCACCGCAGGCCGAGTCATACTGGCTGCACGGAATCGAGGGGCCACCGCATCAAACAGAGATTCTCTCCTATCTGCGCGAGCAGCAAGTTGCCATGATCCACTTTGTTCCAGAGAGCGAAGAGGCATTGCAGGCACGCTGCGCCGAGAAACGAGGGAAGACGGCGGCAAGGCAGATTCATCCACATCAACATCAGCATCAACATCAGCCTCACCATCAACATCAGCCTCACCATCAACATCAACATCAACATCACCAGGAGGCACAGACCCTGCGGCACTACTCGCACCATGCGCAACTGCAGGGGGGGGCCTTGCAACAGCACCAGGGTCCTGTGCCTTGGGGCGACGGGTACACGCATTTTGTATCAGGCAGCCAGATAATACTAAAAGAGACATTCCATTTACCCCTGCCAAAGAGTAGCAAACAATCCCTTGCGTATTAAGCCGCCCTTGGGCAGCAATCACCAAAAGAGCAGTAGAAATGACCGTAAACAGTACCAGACCACCTGAAACAAAGTGAGAACGATTTTGAGCACGATTTTGAGAACAATATAAATAATCCATGGTAAATTTTATATCATAGATTATGTTTATAGTTAAACATTAAACATTTACTTTAATCTCGCATGTATAAAAAATCTCTATAGAGTGGCAAGCAAGAGCGATCTTTATTCATGTATAGCCGATTAAATTGAGATTGACACTCTCTGATTGCGCGAAAACTCCCGGGGCTTAATGATCC